>JAHEHF010000115.1 GCA_024644745.1 Flavobacteriaceae bacterium | reverse complement strand
TGTCACCCTCTGCAATTAAATCGTTTACAACGTAGTGCGTATCAGGATAAGATTTTAATACTGGATTATAAAAATCATAAAATCCATCTACACCAGTTCTACTGTCTTTTGGCCAATCGTGCGAGCGAAAATCTGGATCTAATACTTCTTCAACTAAATCCTTATTCCAGTTAACAAAAACTTCAGTATAAATATGTCTGAGAAGTTCTTTATTTTTTTGACTCATATCGCTGACCTCAGTGCTATTTTGATTATTGCCTGTATGCTTGCATGAGGTAACTACCAATAAAAGAAATGCTAGAATTAGAGCTAATAATAATTTATTCATCATGTTTGTTTTATGGCATTTAACTGGTTAATATATGACATGTTGCTTATTTCTGTAGATAATTTCTTCATAGAAATGCTCTTATTGTTTTTAAATGTACTAAAAATCATGCTTATTTATTTGTGAAAAGCTGTTCATTCATGCTTGCACCAATCATGGCCATAGGTTTTGAATTCAGTTGTATTGAATTCCTTGTCTGATGAAATGATTTCACGTGCTATCCGACATGTTTTTTGCACCTTAAAAGCAAGTGAATCGCTGTAAATGATTATATTTATACATCACATTTAAATATGTTCTATTCTCAAAAATAAGCATCCGAACCATGAAAAACTTATGCCTTCCCCTTGTCTTGCTGACCGTTATTTTCTTTGTGCAAATCCATGAAAGTGCCGCCCAGGACAACAGACCTGAGGACCTTGCAGACATCTGGAAATCTCCTGAACAAGATATTCTTGACATTCTCTATGCTCCTCAGTTACCCAGAACTTCAACGTCTCCGTCAAAAACACATATGGTGCTGACAGATCCCATTATTTATCCGACTTTGTCAGAGCTGGCTGCTCCAATGCTCAAGCTGGCAGGGACCCGGGTTAATCCAAAAAACAATTATTATCACGGAAGACATGGCGGTACATCTCCAAGGATACTTACTGTGAAGGACGGAAAAACAGTGTCCTTGAATATTCCGGAAGAGGCTGAACTATTAGAAACGTACTGGACATCTGACGGCCGGAGATTTGCTCTTTCTGTTGGTTTCGAGAATCGAATCGAGTTGTGGCTGGGGGACATCAGCGGGCATGTGGAAAAGGTTCCAAACATGATATTGAACCCTCTTATGGATGAAGCAGTTAAGTGGTTTCCCGATCAGGAAAAATTATTAGTCAGAAGGATCGGAGCGCGTGGTAACCCACCTCAGAAACCACCAATACCAATTGGCCCAAAAATATTGGAAGATACCGGTGCCTCTGCAAGGTCAACCTATGAAGCAAGAAACCTGCTTGAAACCGCTTACGATGATGAATTGTTCAGCTACTATACACAATGCGAATTGGTCATTTACGATACCAAAACAAAACAAGAAAAAATCGTCGGACCTTCAGCTACCTATATGACTGCCGAAGTTTCTCCGGATGGCAATTATTTTTTGATTGAAAGGTTAAAACAGCCCTGGTCTCATGAAGTCGCCTGGTGGCGATTTGCAAATGATGTTGAAGTCTGGGATTTAAAGGGGAATTTAATTAAAACGGTGGTCAATCAACCTTTGGCCAATGAGGTGCCTGTTCGCGGAGTGATTACTGGTCCGAGAAGTCTGTCCTGGCAGCCTACATCTCCGCATACGCTGTTTTGGAGAGAAGCATTGGACGGTGGTGATCCGATGGCAAAGGCAGATTTCCGAGATCGTCTTATGAAATGGGAAGCACCATTTAATGCTGAGCCGGAAGAAGTTTTTAAAGCAGAACATCGCATTCAGGGCACCATGTGGGGCCAGGAAGATGGAATGATCATGGTCTATCAGAGAGAACGTATGAAAAGATGGCGTTATGTCTGGTTGCTTGATGTCAACAAAGGCAAGTCCAGGCAATGGTTCGATCACAGCGAAAATGACCGCTATAATAACCCGGGCTTTCCAATATTCAGTCAATTGAAAAATGGTAAGAATGTTTTTATAGTTGAAAAAGGTTCCGTTTATTTCCGCGGGCAAGGCGGTACAAAAGAGGGTGATCGCCCCTTTGTTGACCGGCGGCATATTGAAACAGGTGAAGTAGAGAGAATTTTCAGGTCCGCTCCTGATAAATATGAATATTTTGTAGATTTTGCCGAGGATCCGAAAAGCTTTATTATGAGTTCGGAGTCATCAACAGAGGTACCTAATTTTTATTTGGCCAAATTAGGAAAATCCGTTGCGGCTGATGCCGGTGAAAGTACAAGGGCCATCACCAAACGGCCCATTACCGAATTTACGGATCCGAGCCCGGAACTTAGACAAATTGAGAACAAGCTTGTTCGTTACCAGAGAAATGACGGTGTGGAATTAAGTTTTCAATTGCTGTTGCCTCCCGGATATAAAAAAGGGACCAGGGTTCCTACCGTAGTGTATGCTTATCCTTTGGAATATTCAGGGGCCCAGACAGCTGGTCAGGTAAGAGGTTCATCGAATCGATTCATGCGAATTTATGGTCCTTCTCACAAATACTTTTTGATGCGCGGATATGCAGTATTAGACAATACAGCCATGCCTATGATCGGCGATCCTGAAACGGTCTATGATACATTTGTTCCTCAATTGGTGGCTGATGCTGAAGCGGCAGTTGAAAAGGCTGTTGATATGGGTATTGCGGATCCCGACAGGATTGGTATTATAGGTCACAGTCATGGTGGTTTGATGGTTGCCAATTTGCTTGCACATTCTGATTTGTTCTGTGCGGGTATTGCGAGAAGTGGCTCGTATAACAAAACGAATCAGCCCTATGGGTTTCAGGGTGAGCGACGATCATTATTCGAAGCTACACAATCGTATATTGACTGCTCCCCAACGTTTTTTGCAGATAAGGTCAATGAACCGATTTTGATTATTCATGGTGATGATGATTCCAATCCGGGCACGCTTACCTTTCAATCTGAAGTGTTTTATGAAGCAGTGAGAGGCTCAGGAGGCACGGCAAGATTGATATTGCTGCCATTTGAAGATCATGGTTACCGGGCCAGGGAATCGATCGAACATGTGCTTTGGGAACAAATGAATTGGTTTGACAAGTATGTAAAGAATCGAGAGATCTCTGATGAGGTGAAAAATTAAAAGCTGTTTAAAACAGTAGTCTTTGCAGGCCTGACATCTGTCATGAAAATTCTTCTTGAAACGTATTAATATTGTTGGTGACAGGAGGCGTTTGGGTGATCGTTGGATTGCTTATCTATCAAAATTCGAGCATATGGCCCCTCGGGTTCCTGTTTCTGATTGTGGGTCTGATTGGCATTGATAAGCACAGAGACAGAGCATAATTTAATATTGTTCTTTTGAGCACTACAGCAGATCGACAAAAAAGAGCAACAGCTATGGTACCGAAGGAAGTTCAGCAAAAGGCGCTTAGGACAGCCAGCACCAAATACTGGGTTGGATTGCTCATCACGCATCTCATGATCCCAATGGTTCTCCTGATATGCGGAGGGGATCTTGGTTGGTGGCAGGGGTGGCTTTATGCCCCGCTGATCGTTCTGTCGGGAATCGGTTCACGTATGTGGGCCGAAAGAAGACATCCAGGATTGATGGAAGAACGTGGCAAATTTGGGAAAGCGCAGGATGTTAAGCCCTGGGATAGAGTGCTTTCTCCATTAATGGCAGTGAGCATGTCATTTCCATTAGTGATTGTGGCGGGTCTGGACCATCGCTTTGGGTGGTCAATCGGATTCCCGACATGGCTCGTGATCCTGGGTTTCATCTTGATTGTTCTTGGATACACCTTCGCAGGATGGGCTTTGGCAGAGAACCGCTTCTTCTCAAGCGTGGTGCGCATTCAGACAGACCGAGGACACAGGGTATGTGACACGGGTCCGTATCGGATCGTAAGACATCCCGGGTATGCCGGTAACATCCTGGCACTGCCGGGCATTGTGATGGCCTTGGGCTCTGTTTGGACGATCATTCCTGTCATGGCAGCGCTGATCATTGCCGTGACAAGGACCGTGCTGGAAGATAAAACCTTGCAAGAAGAATTGCCAGGGTATCAGGATTATGCGCGTCGTGTGCCTTATCGGTTGATTCCGGGTATCTTCTGAGAATCGCTATGCCTCACTTTGTCAAATAATCTCTTTGAGCACCTGATGGTTCACCCAGGCATGGGCGCATAAATATGGCCGCTGTAGACCTCGATTTTAGTGACGATCTATTTTTAAACTGAATCATCATTTAAATTGAATATCTTTATTTTATCATTTTACATAATATGAATCAAATTGGATATACTAAACATTAAAATCATCGAAACTGTTATTGCCATTGTAGTATATATCATACTGCGTGTGGTGACGAATAAAATTATTGATAAAACGGTTGCTACCAGTTTTATGCAA
>JAHEHF010000114.1 GCA_024644745.1 Flavobacteriaceae bacterium | reverse complement strand
CTTTCTCAATTTTTTCCAGTACCTCTCTGGTTGTGTAGCCCAGCACATTGATCTCCCCGAGATAAGGCAGGCGAATATTTCCATGCTTATCAACGGAATAAGTAGTAAAATACAAATTTTCCTCTGTATACCTTTGAACATTATTCCCTTCTGTGGGAGCCTGTTTAAACAGCGCAACCAATTTCTCATCGGAAGATTTGATCTGTATATCAAGCATGTCATTGACCTGCAAGCGATAGGGTTCATCCTGGATCTTTCTTAAGGTATCATTGTCGCCAAGTTCACCCTGAAAGTAGACTTGTTGTTTTAACGGAATACAGGATGTGAATATGGCAGATAGCAGTAAAAAAGCAATAATCTTCCTCATTTTTTCAATTTTGACTCAAGGGCAAATATAATTTTAAAATTATTATTACAATAATTTTTCTTTCTAATTTAGCAAATAAATAAAACGCCTTGCTGCATTCGTTTTTAGCTTATATCAAATACTTCTTTCGGTCGAAAAATCAATACGGGGTGCATTCTCCCTTTGTATACGATTTTATCACTAAGGGATTGGTACAAGCAGCAGGTCCAAGCTTGGGTCCGGCAAAACAATTTAGCTTGTCATTACGAAAAAATAAGAATTATATCAAGGTGACTGATTTTGGGGCAGGATCAAAGGTTTTCAAGAATAATACCCGACAGGTAGCTGCAATTGCCGCAAAAGCCGGAATCTCAAAAAAAAGAGGAGCCCTTCTGTCAAAAACCCTGGACTATTTCAAACCTGAAACTATCCTTGAGATAGGAACATCCCTGGGTATTTCGACGGCCTATATGGCCGCATCCTGCCCGAATGCCAGGATTATCACCTTAGAAGGCTGCCCGGCTGTTGCAGGGATCGCAAAAGAGCAATTTGAAGCATTTCAATTCAAGAATATTGAAGTTGTCACAGGGGAATTCAGCCAGACTTTACCACATGTCTTAAATAACAATACATTCGATTTCATCTATTTTGACGGGAACCATCAAAAGGAACCAACGCTTGCCTATTTTAAACAAAGTCTTGCCGCTGCGCATGAGGACAGTGTTTTTATTTTTGATGACATCCACTGGACCAAAGACATGGAAGAAGCCTGGGAAGAGATCAAAAATCACAAAAGCGTGACACTCAGCCTTGACACCTATAAATGGGGTATGGTGTTTTTTAGAAAAGGGCAGGTAAAACAACATTTTACTTTGAGAATTTAAGTACAAGAAGCCCGGAAACAACCTGCAAAGTGAAAAATATCATTATTTTTGACGAATTAAAGAAAAACACATGAAGATCTATACCAAAACAGGGGATCAGGGAGAAACTTCTCTTTTCGGAGGGACAAGAGTCAGAAAAAGCAGTATCCGAATCGATGCCTACGGCACCGTTGATGAATTAAATTCACACATCGGCCTGATCAGGGATCAGGTCACAGATAGCGAATTGAGAAATGAACTGATCGCCATACAAAATAAATTATTCACCATGGGGGCCATGCTGGCAACCCCGGAGGATAAACAAAAATTGAAAAATGGCCAGGACCGTCTGAAAATAGATCTGATACATCAGGAAGAAATCAAATTTTTGGAAGATAGAATGGATGCAATGAATGCTGTATTAAAACCCATGACCCATTTTATACTGCCAGGGGGGCATACCGCAGTGTCATTTTGTCACATAGCAAGATGCGTCTGCCGCAGAGCAGAAAGGATAACGGTTGAATTGGCTGATCAGGAGGCGGTTAAACAGGAAGTGCTGATCTACCTCAACAGGTTGTCTGATTATTTGTTTGTGTTGGCACGAAAATTGACTATGGATAACAAGGTTGAAGAAATACCCTGGAAAGGTGAGTAAAAAGGGGTATTTTCATGAGATAATATTTATATAGGATAGCGTTCTTTTGACAGTAAAAAAATAGTAATTAAAAAGCTTGCATTTTTGAGTAAAAAAATTACTTTTGCAAATCAAATTAAATAATTTTCAATTATGTATTGGACGTTAGAATTAGCATCTTATTTAAGTGATGCGCCTTGGCCGGCAACAAAGGATGAATTGATTGACTATGCGATACGAACGGGAGCACCTTTGGAAGTTGTTGAAAACTTGCAGGCCCTGGAGGATGAAGGAGAGGTTTATGAAATCATTCAAGAGATCTGGCCCGATTATCCTACAGATGAGGATTTCCTTTGGAATGAGGATGAATATTAAAAAAATAAAAGTCTCATGAGAGGCTTTTTTTTTTATAATGTTTGTAATTTATGGGCTCTCAATTCAACGTTCAGGTGAAATAAACTACCGGTACTTGATCGGTTAAAACAGATACAAATTATGAATTTTTTAAATTCAGTGCTTAAAGCTTTTGTCGGAGATAAAAGTAAAAAAGACATCAAGCTTTTACAACCTCTTGTAGATAAGGTCCGATCTTTTGACCAGGAGATGGAAAATCTTAGCCTCGACGAACTTCGTGGTAAAACCAAAGGTTTTAAAAAACAGATAGTTGAGGGAATTAAACCATTTCAGGACCAGATTGAAGCACTTCAAAAAGAGATTGAGACTGCAGGTGTGGATAGAAAAGAGGAGATCTATAAAGAAATCGATTCTTTAAAGGATGAATCCTATAAGGCCTCTGAACAGGTTTTAGACAGCATACAGTCTGAGGCTTTTGCTGTAATGAGAGAAACTGCAAGGAGGTTTGCCACTAATAAGAGTCTTAAAGTCAAAGCCACGGCTTTTGATCGCGAGATTTCTGCCAAGGAATACGTAACCCTGGAAGGAGATGATGCCATCTGGAGCAATACCTGGGATGCCGCTGGCAAACCCATTACATGGGATATGGTCCACTACGATGTGCAACTGATTGGAGGGGCTGTGCTGCACCAGGGAAAAATAGCTGAGATGATGACCGGAGAAGGAAAAACACTGGTTGCTACTTTACCAATTTACCTCAACGCATTAACAGGAAATGGAGTACACGTGGTCACCGTTAATGATTACCTCGCAAAAAGGGATGCCGCATGGATGGGACCTATTTTTGAATTTCACGGCCTGACCATTGATTGCATTGACCTACACCAGCCCAATTCTGATGCCCGAAGGAAAGCCTATCTTGCAGATATTACTTATGGCACGAATAACGAATTTGGTTTTGACTATTTAAGAGATAACATGGCCCATTCGCCAAATGACCTGGTTCAAAGACCTCATAATTACACCATTGTGGATGAGGTGGATTCAGTTTTGGTGGATGATGCCAGAACCCCATTGATCATTTCAGGAGCCATCCCACAGGGAGACAGGCATGAATTCAATGAGTTGAAGCCCAAAGTGGATGAGCTGGTTAGGCTTCAGAATAAATATCTCATTGGGGTTTTGGCAGAAGCCAGAAAGCTTATTGCAGAGGGGAACACCAAAGATGGTGGTTTTTTGCTCTACAGGGTGTACAGAGGTCTTCCGAAAAACAAGGCCCTGATCAAATTTTTGAGCCAGGAAGGAATCAAACAGCTGCTCCAGAAAACAGAAAATTTCTACATGCAGGATAACAACAGGGAAATGCCCAAAATCGATGAGGAGCTCCTGTTTGTGATCGAAGAAAAAAACAACTCCATAGACCTTACCGACAAGGGAATTGCACATTTATCAGGAAGCAATGAGGACCATTTCTTTGTTTTACCGGATATGGGCATAGAGATCGGAAAAATTGATGACAAGGAAATTTCTGCAGAAGAAAAAGCCAAGGAAAAAGAAGATCTATACCGAGATTTCAGTATCAAAAGCGAAAGGATACATACGCTGAACCAGTTGCTGAAGGCCTATACGCTTTTTGAAAAAGACGTGGAATATGTCATCATTGAGGACCAGATCAAGATTGTTGATGAGCAGACAGGTCGTGTGATGGACGGCAGGAGGTATTCTGACGGGTTGCACCAGGCACTTGAGGCCAAAGAAAACGTGAAGATCGAGGCGGCTACCCAGACTTTTGCGACCATTACCCTGCAAAATTACTTCAGAATGTACCGCAAATTATCCGGTATGACGGGAACAGCTGTTACTGAAGCCGGTGAATTCTGGGAAATCTACAAGCTGGATGTGGTTGAAATCCCAACAAACATGCCCTTGATCAGGGATGACCGGGAAGACCTTATCTACAAGACCAAAAGAGAAAAATACAATGCCGTTATCGATGAGATCAACAATCTGGTCAACCAGAAAAGACCTGTTCTTGTGGGGACAACATCAGTTGAAATCTCGGAATTGTTATCAAAAATGCTCTCTATACGAAAGATTCCGCACAATGTTTTGAATGCTAAGCTGCATAAAAAAGAAGCGGATATCGTGGAGTCAGCCGGTAATCCGGGCGTCGTGACCATTGCAACGAACATGGCGGGCCGGGGTACTGACATTAAACTATCTGATCAGG
>JAHEHF010000113.1 GCA_024644745.1 Flavobacteriaceae bacterium | reverse complement strand
TGGTTGGCGAACTTCCCCGGGCTCTCGATATCTCAGAACAGTGGATACCCGTTACCATTCAAGAATACAGCAAGTCAAGTATAATTTTAAGTTCAATAATACATATACTGGTATGAAATCAAAGTATTAACTTCATTTAAACCGACTACAATATCTTGAGCTGCTCAAGATCAGCCCTCTAATTTAGACAGTGGCACGTAATCAAAGGTTTTGATGGCCACCATTTATGAAGAAGCCATTATTATTCTTAATGATATTTATCACAAGCGGTATGGAGACCAATATTGCCATGTCTGCTGGCAATACAGACGCAATCTTAAGCGAAGAAGGAAACGGAACTGGAAGTTATTCCCATATAACCACCAGTGATCTCGTCCATGATATCGTGAATCACCCTGCATTTAAAAGCTTTGGTCAGTATATACTGCCGTGGGGCAATAACACCTCTTACTATGACATGTCGCTGAAGAATGTTCATTCGCTCCTGCCGTATCATAACCATGTGGACCCGGGCGTCGTCGTGGACGCAATCAACCACATGATTGACGAAATCAACGACGGCAAAACCTTATTCTATGATTTCTACACCGAAAAACAAAAACAGGAAGTCCGCGCCAAAAAGTCTACCGGCCTCTTTTTTTTCAGGGGTAAACCGGAAGCTCCGTTTGCTATTGTGTGTCCAGGAGGTGGCTTTGCCTATGTTGGCTCCCTCCATGAAGGCTTTCCACATGCTGTAGAGCTGAGTAAAAAAGGGTATAATGCTTTCGTATTGAAATATCGTGTAGGGAGTGAGTTTCAGGCCACCGAAGACTTGGCGGCAGCCATATCTTATATTTTTAAGAAAGCGGAAATGTTTCAAATCAGTGTGAAAAACTATTCTTTATGGGGTAGTTCGGCTGGCGCAAGGATGGTGGGGAATATTGCCTTAAATGGGACCGCCAGGTTTGGAGGCTATGATCTTCCTAAACCGCGTATTGTTGTCATTGCCTATACCGGTCATACAAGCTTTTCTGAAAATTATCCTCCAGCTTTTATCACGGTAAGCGAGGATGATGGAATCGTTAATGTATCAGTGGTGGACAGACGTGTTCAGAGCCTGAGAAATATTGGAATAGAAGTCGAGTATCGTAAATATAAGAATGCCGGTCATGGTTTTGGGCTCGGTGTTGGTACGGATGCCGAGGGGTGGATCGAACACGGTATTCAGTTTTGGGAAAACCATTTATCTAAATGACGTATTTATGGTTCATGGTGAGTGCAGGTAGATGCTAATAATCGCAACAACTGAATAAAGATGCCAATTACAACATATGGTGGTTGGCGTCTTTGTCTTTGAAGTGGTGATTAGGTCGATATATCTGAAAAAAATGGCACTCTTAAAATTGCAGATACTGTAAACTTAGGTCTCCAACAATTGAAATACCCAGCCAGTATCCCGCCAAAACCCCGCCCATTAAAAAAAAGTATCCCGCCGGTTTTAATAAAAAACATACCCCGCCACATCTAGTACTGTGCGAAATAGAGGTATGTACGCTTGAGTGCTTTTCAAGAAATTAGCATGGAAGATAAAGAAACTACAATAAGAAAATTTCATGAAATCGAAAAAGAAATCTGTATCTACCCGCGCACAAATTTGACGTATTGTTTTGATCTGTTATAGTTGTCACTAAGTTGGTGATATGTGAAAAAAACAATGCAGGTTTACAATATCAATATTAACTCCAAAGATAATGGAACATTTAAATTTATAATCATATCAAAAGGCTAATACAATCTGACCGATGAATTCCATGGATGGTTTACAAAAAATATTAATATGCAGCGATCTGGATCGAACCATTATACCAAATGGTTATCAGGAAGAATCCGCTCATGCCCGTCCAGTGTTTCGTCAAATTGCCGAACACGCAAATATCCATCTGACATATGTTAGCGGACGTGACAAGCAACTCATCATTGATGCAATCGAAGAATTTTATCTACCACTGCCAGATTATGCGATCGGCGATGTAGGAACGACTTTTTACCGCATAATAAATGGCAATTGGCAATTATCGGATGAATGGAGCGATGAAATCAGTCAAGATTGGCAAGGGTTGAACTGGGAGGGACTGGCAGAATATTTTGAAGATATGAAAGATGTGCGGCTTCAAGAACTTGAAAAACAGAGCCCTCACAAATTGAGCTTTTATACAGATCAAGATGTTGATCAACCGCATTTGAAAGAAAAAATTCGTCTTGTCTTAATGCAAAGGGATCTCCGTGCGAATATCATTTGGAGTGTTGATGAAATAAGCTCCAGAGGTTTATTGGACATTATCCCGGCCCGTGCAAACAAGTTGCATGCCATCCAGTTCCTTATGAAGCAAGAACAATTTTTCGATGATAAAACAGTATTTGCCGGCGACAGCGGCAACGACCTGGATGTATTGACCAGCGGCCTGAGGGCAATTCTGGTAAAAAATGCTGCAGATGAAGTCCGTAAAGAAGCGGTTGAAAAGCTATCCGCAAAGCACATGATGCATCGACTGTATTTTCCTGAAGGAAATTATTGCGGCATGAATGGCAATTATGCTGCTGGCGTTATAGAGGGTTTGGTTCATTTTTTTCCTGAAACCAAAAAATTAGTTGCTGATGCAATGGAACAGGTCAAAGGATCCCGCTAAAACGTGGAAACTAAAGCAATCACCACCTGAAAGTGTATAATTGTCATTGCAGGAATTAATCAGTAAGCAATAGCAGAAAGGAGTTTTTGTGATTTTGGTAATCGGCGAGATACTGTTCGACTTATTTCCAAATTACAAGCGGCTTGGTGGAGCGCCATTTAATTTTGCCTATCATCTTAGAAATTTCGGTTTTGATGTTCGCTTCGTTTCGAGGATAGGGACTGATGGGCCGGGTAGGGAAATTTTGTATGAGCTGGAATTAGCCCGATTTAATCTTGACGACATCCAGTTAGATGAAGATCATCCGACCGGGAGTGTAAATGTCCAACTGGATAAAAGCGGTGCGCCCCGATTTGACATCATCTCCGATGTGGCCTACGATTATATTGATTTTATACCGGGATATCATTCAAGCCTTATCAATGCAGCCCAGATGGTTTATTTTGGTATGCTCATACAAAGAAGCAAATCAGTTTGTGAAAATTTACAGGCATTTATATCTCATAATGAACCAGAGACGCTCAATTTTTACGATATCAACCTGCGGCCCAGATGTTACAGCAATGTCATTATTGAAAAATCGCTTTTAAAGACAGACATCTTAAAACGAGTCTGCGAAATTAAAGGTGCAATTCCAGAATCAGCATCTTTTTACGAACCTTTCAAGGCTCTCATTGAAGATAATTGAAATCATGGAATCCAAAAAATACCATATTCAAATGTTTAGTGTACATGGTCTGCTTCGTGCAGAAAACATGCAATTAGGGCACGATGCCGACACAGGCGGACAGATCAAATACGTTGTTGAATTAGGGAATGCACTGAGTCAATCTGAAAAAGTTAAGCGGGTGGAACTATTTACCCGTTTAATTAGCGACAAATCTATATCTGAAGACTATGCCCAGCCTATCGAGCAGGTTAATGACAAATTCAGCATTATTCGTATACAGTGCGGTGGAAAAAAATACATGCATAAGGAACTGCTTTGGCCGCATCTTGATGAATTTGTGGATAAAACCATTAAATATATTAAGCGTCAAAATGCCATTCCCGACATCGTTCACGGTCATTATCCAGACGCGGGCTATGTTGCCATGCAATTATCTGAAATCTTTGGCACTCCTTTCCTATATACCGGCCATTCCCTCGGTCGCTCAAAAATGAAACGACTGACCGATGAGGGTCTGAAAGAGGAAGTTTTTATAAAAAAATATAAAATCGATCATCGGATAAAAATGGAAGAAGAGATGTTGAAAAAGGCCGATCTGATCATTGCCAGTACCCACCAGGAAGTTAAGGATCAATATGGACAATATGATAACAAGGACATTCCCAAATATCACGTCATACCACCGGGGCTGGATGTAAATAAATTTTATCCTTTCTATCACGACATGTTGCCTGAAACTGAAAAAGAGGAAATTGAACTCTATGCTCAGGCTCAAATGCTGGAGGAGTTGAACCGGTTTTTCATGCATCCTGATCGCCCGGTTATTCTCTCTCTTTGTCGCCCGGACAAGCGCAAAAATATTGCAGGATTAATCAAAGCTTACGGCGAGGATTTAGAACTGCAGTCGATGGCGAACTTAGCCGTTTTTGCGGGCATCCGCAAGGACATCACCAAAATGGAAGACAATGAACAAGATGTCCTCACCGAGATTCTCCTGCTCATGGATAAGTATGATTTATATGGGAAAATTGCCATCCCCAAAAAACATGATTTTGAGCATGAAGTTCCAGAGCTTTATCGGATAGCTGCGGAAAAGAAAGGGATATTTGTCAATTCTGCTCTGGTGGAGCCTTTTGGTCTCACCCTGATTGAGGCAGCTG
>JAHEHF010000112.1 GCA_024644745.1 Flavobacteriaceae bacterium | reverse complement strand
AAAGTCATAAAGTGGCCACAAACTCAGATATGAGCGATCGCTACATGTTTGAAATCCTGGCCGGGCAATATGAGGCTTCTCTACAGACCATGGAAACCCTGAGAGGAAACAGTGAAAATCTGGAGGGACACCAGCGCTATATTCAATTTGAGCTCTATGCAAAAGCAAAAAATAAGCAATTGGCATCAGGCATCGATTTTGAAACAGCGTATCAAAATGTTTTTGGCACTTATTTAAAAAACTGTAATGATGAGAAGGCCTATGCAAGCCACATCATTTTTACCACCTATGATGGAGTGGCTGAGTTCACTCAAAGATTTCAGAACAATTACAAAGCGATAGATGGCCATGCTCTCGACCTTGAGGACGCCCGAAAACTCCTGAGATCTTATTTTTACTATCATGTTTATTCCCTGACCGAACCCATAGTCAAACAAGAAATGGAACGTGATGAGAACAGACGGTATCATATCAAAGAAGAATTGATCCTTTCGCCAGAAGATGGGGCGGAACTATCGGTGATCACCGTAAGAAAAAGAGATGCCGCAGCCTTACCGACCATTTTGGTTTTTACCATTTATGCAGAAGAATCAAATGCCAATCATGCTTTACTGGCAGCTTCAAAAGGCTATGCAAGCGTTGTGGCAACTTCTCGCGGTAAGCGATCAAGCACCAACGCTATTGAACCCTATAAACATGAATACAAGGATGTTTATGCGGTAATTGACTGGATCAGCCAGCAGCCCTGGTGCAATGGTAAAGTTGGTATGTACGGGGGCAGTTATAATGGATTTACGCAGTGGGCCTCAATGAAAGAAAAGGTACATCCCGCTTTGAAAACAATTGTTCCTTCTGTTTCAGTGGCTCCTGGAATCGATGCCCCGATGGAGAACAATGTCTTTTTAAATTTTCCCTATAAATGGATCCCTTATGTCAGCAATAACAAGTTCCTTGACAAGGCAGCAAATTTTGATCGCCAGCGATGGAATCAACTGGAGCAAACCTGGTTCACTTCAGGCGCTCCCTATAACAAAATGGACAGTATTGAAGGAACGCCCCGGCCGCTTTTTCAGGAATGGATCAGCCATCCTTCTTATGATGCCTACTGGCAGGGCATGATCCCGTATAAAGAAGAGTTTGCTCATATCAATATTCCTGTTTTAAGTACGACGGGCTATTATGACGCCGGACAGCGAGGGGCCATGTATTATTATCTGGAGCATTTAAAATACAAGCCTGATGCCGAACACTATTTACTCATCGGACCCTATGACCACTGGGGTGCACAGAACCGCTCAAGTGCCAATTTAGGCGGCTATGAAATTGATGAAGTGGCATATCTGGATGTGAGGCGCGGGCTGGCGTATGAGTGGTTTGATCATATTTTAAAGGGAAAGGAAAAACCGGCGCTTCTAAAAGACAAGGTCAATTTTCAGGTGATGGGAACCAATACCTGGATGCATAAGCCGTCTCTGTCGGCCATGAGTAATGCAACCAGATCATTTTATTTGGGAACCGCGAAGTATGAGGGGCATTATGCTTTGAGCATCGAAGCGCCAAAAGAAGGAAATCTGGAGCTGGAATTGAATCTGGCCGACAGAACAAGCATGAACAACGATGATTATTACCCATGGCCTGTGATCAAAGACAGTATCAACCTGGATGACGGCCTGGTTTTTATCTCTGAACCTTTCCGGAAGGAAATGATCATCAATGGTTCCTTTTCAGGGGAATTACTTATCGAAAGCAATAAAAAAGATTTTGATTATGCCGTCGTTCTCTATGAACTGACCCCGCAAGGCAAGTATTTCCAGTTGAGCTTTTATATAGGAAGGGCGAGTCATGCCAAAAGCAGGGAGCGGCGGGAATTGTTAAACCCCAATGAGCTGACGACCATCAGGTTTGACAATACAAGAATTACCTCTAAAAAGATCTCAAAAGGCTCAAAAATTGTAGCGGTGATCAACGGGAACAAAAACGCCTATGGGCAGATCAATTATGGCACAGGAGGTGAAGTGAGCAGTGAATCCATCAAAGATGCGACCGTACCCTTAGTGATCAAGATCAAAAAAGGAAGCCGGCTGATATTGCCGGTTTGGATTCCTTCGAAATAAATGGTTTATTCAAAATATGTAATCGCTCAAAAGCTTGATCTGTTTGTTCCTTCATAAAGGCAATTATCGGATTTTTTTTGCTTTGATCCATAAATTGCCTCCGCTGTAATCAACCCGTTCGAGATTCCCATGATCATCATAAACCATTTGACAGTAACCTCTGAAATATTCTGTTCGAAAATATGAATGGTTCACAGGAATGATTTCTCCTCCTGCAATACGACTATTCGAATAGTATGGGGTATAATATAGTTTACCATTCTCAATACTGATGACTGTCGAATCCTCCTCATGGGTAAAACTATTCTTATATTTATTGGTCGAATCCCAAATCACTTTATAAGTACCAACCAAATATTTATAATCATCTGCATCATATTCGAATCGCACGGGTTCTGAAGGATCCGGATATTTGTCAGCCAGATATTTGTTTACATTCCTGTAGCAATCCCTCGCATATTTTTCATAAATCTGAGTGTTTGGAACCAATCCACTAATGGCTTTCATCATATAATTCGAAACCCTGTTTTTGTGAATTTGATCAAAAGCTAAATATTCAAGATACTCAGGTGAAAATTTGCGGGCACGCACCTCTGAATACCAGGGAAAGTTTACCAGATTATCGCTTATTTCTCTGGTCGCTGAAATCGTTCTTTCATTATATGATTTTATTACTTCCTGACCTTCGCCATATAGTTCTTTAAGGCCAATAATCGCTGAGTCCTGCTCAATGCTTATATCTTCCGAATATTCTATCAATTTTTTATACGCATCATCCTGTATATTGAAAGGATAAGAATTTTGTCCCAAAAATAAAGGCGATAATGGTACACCACTATCATTAGTCTCAACACCGATTGAGTCAAAAAGGAAAATATTACTTAAAGAGTCAATCCGGTGATAGTAGTTTAATATACGCCTGGCTGTTTCAATGTTCAGCACCAACTCCTTCTTAACTTCAAACAGAACCTGATCAAACTTTTCCCGCTTTTTTCTCTTTTCATTCCAGTTATTGATATAAAGGGCTATCAAGATCCCGATCACCACAAGCACGATCTCTCCAACTGCATATCTGCTGTACCTGAAGAATTGATTGTTATCAGCCAGTTTTTTGCGGATTTTTCTAAAGAAGGGGATCATAGTGCTGGTTGTTGAAGACTAAATATAAAGATTTATGATGTAAGATATTGGAATTTTGAATATCGAACCCGCCTGCCGGCGTGGCAGGTACCGAACAAGGAATAAGGAATGTCGAAGTTTTGTTGTGAGTGAGAAAGTTTCTTTGAAGGAAAACCGGCCTTTTTTATTTTTCGTCTTGCACCCTAATGATTTTGGGATGGAAGAAGGTAGCAGCCGTCGAATGAAATGGCTTAGGCTGCGATGGGTCAAAATTATTAGAGAGATGCACAGAAAAATAAAACCAGCCTTGATCTTTTGGTCCTTTTAGCTCACTAATCTTTGTTATTGACTTAAGTGTTCGTGAATCTCATGCTTCGATTTACATCAAGGTAAAAGGACAAGAATAATATTAATTACAAGACAAGGTGATTAAAACCATTTCAGATCCACCAGATATCAATCCAAATAACGGCCTTTGGAAAACGGTTCCAGATAAGAACGATCCGAAAGGGTATTGGATTGAGAAGATTTGTTGATTGGAGATTCAAAAGAATCTTGTAAACTTAAAGCCCCTCCAATTCTTTATCAATGAAATTGATCAGATCCTGCACATTACCAACAATTCTATGAGCACGATTTTTAACCATTTCATTTTCAGTCATCGCTAAATTGAGAATATTGATAAATTCGATATCATTTTTCATTGTTATATAATCTTCGTCAGATATTTCTGAGGTCCCGTTAAAAAAAGAATCATCATCAAGCCAAATAACCGAAAAGTAGTCGGTAAATTTTGGTAGGATGATATTGTTTACTTTAAAAATACGCTCATTTTCATACTTGGCATAATACGGATAACTCAATTCATAAAGTTTAGAAATAGCGCCTCTTAAACTATCATTTGAAATGATATCAAGCCCCTTTGATTCTAAGAGAGAATAGCCTCCCTGAACCGCGTCAAAATGAGGATTTAACCTGGACACATTCACATTGTATTTAAATGATGCCGAAGGTTTATTGTTACTTTTTATATAGGTAAGTACAGCCATTCCAGATTCACTAATGGAATCCATTACAGCAATATCTTCATTGAGTTCATATAAATCTAAAGCCAAATTCGCACGAATCTCTTTTAAGGTTTTGGTTTCAATAAGGCGTGTTTTTCGCTCCTCATTCCAGGTATTGATCTGTAATGCGATCAAGATCCCAATGACCACAAGAATAATCTCGCCGATCGCATATCTGGCATATTTTAAAGGCCTGTTATCATCTGCCATTTTTTTACGGATTTTTCTAAAAA
>JAHEHF010000019.1:36357-42813 GCA_024644745.1 Flavobacteriaceae bacterium | reverse complement strand
ATAACACCTCATCATTACAGTACCCTGAAAGATGATACGGTTTATTTGGCCATGATAAAATCGGTTAAAGTGCAGCGAAATATTATAGGTACCATGCTGATCAGAAACCTTAAGGAATCTCAAAAAGTACTGGCAATGATTCATACCGAGTTGGAAAAATTTTAATTGGGTTCAATGTTCCGTGATTTTATGATATACTAAGCCATAAGCAGAACAAACAGCCCATGATCAGACTTTTTCAAAAAAGAAAGCAGGAAATACACTGATGTTATCAAAATGACCTTGTCTTTTGATCAGAAGGGCCTGAGTGCCAAAACAAAAGTCTAAACTATAAAATCAAAAACCATGAAAGAAAACAAATACCCCAGATCCTTTTCTCACATAGGAATTACCGTTCCCGATATAGAAAAAGCAGTTGAATTTTATGAGGAAGTAATGGGATGGTATGTCATTATGAAACCATCCAAAATACTGAAAGAAACAGACACTGCCATAGGACAAATGTGCATCGACGTGTTCGGTGATGACTGGGAAGAATTTGAAATTGCCCATATGTCAACCTCAGACGGAATTGGAATTGAATTGTTCTCATTCCCGCATGGTATAAAAAAGGCACCGGAATTCAATCCGTTCAATACAGGTCTTTTTCATTTTTGCGTGCAGGACCCTGACATCGAAGGTTTGACAAAAAAAATAGTAGCTTTGGGGGGCAGGCAAAGAATGCCAATTCGCGAATATTACCCCGGGGAAAAACCATACAAAATGGTTTACGTGGAAGACCCGTTTGGAATCGTATTTGAAATTTATACACATAGCTATGAACTGACCTATTCTTCAGGGGCCTATCAGGGGGAATAACCCGTTAACTCACGTATCCATTTTGCAACTAAATATTGGCCAAAACAAATATCGTTCATAAAACCACATTAAATAAATAATCATGAAAAATCTAACCACACTTCTACTGATGCTGCTGCTGATGAGTTGCACCGAAAATCAGAAAACTGATACCACAAAAGCTGAAAAGAGCAAATATTTCGATTATTCCAATAGCGATGATCAGCTTACGGGCGGAATCAAAATGATCCCCATCAAAACCTCTAAAGGCACTTTTAATGTCTATACAAAACGTATGGGCAACAACCCTAAAATGCGTTTGCTCCTGCTTCATGGCGGCCCCGGTGGAACACATGAAGAATTTGGCAATTATGATGGTTTTCTGCCCAATGCTGAAATCGAATACATCTACTACGATCAACTCGATTCTTATTACAGCGACAAACCAAACGATTCGACGCTTTGGACCACAGACCATTTTGTTGAGGAAGTTGAGCAGGTTCGCAAGGCGCTGAATCTGAACAAAGACAATTTTTATCTTCTCGGGCAATCCTGGGGTGGAATTCTGGCTTTGGAATATGCTTTGAAATATCAGGGCAATTTAAAAGGACTCATCATTTCCAATATGATGGCCAGTGCTCCAGAGTACACCCGCTATGCATATGAGGTATTGGGTCCACAGATGGATCCCTCAGTTCTCAAAGAAATTATGGAGTTGGAGTCAGCTATGGATTTTGACAACCCAAGGTATAGTGAACTCCTGATGAAGCATTATTATACGGAGCATATTTTGAGAATTCCTTTGGAAAAATGGCCAAAATCAGTAAACTTACTTTTTGAGCATCTGAATCCGGATATTTATATTTTCATGCAGGGCCACAGTGAATTTGGCATGACAGGCAATGCAACCCTGAAAAACTGGGATGTAACCGGCAGACTCAAAGAAATTAAAGTCCCTACCTTAATGCTTGGTGGTAAATACGATACGATGGATCCGAAACATATGGAATGGATGGCCTCCGAGGTGCAACAAGGGAGAAGCGTGATGACTAATGGAAGTCATCTGTCGCAATTTGACGACCCCGAAACCTATTTCTCAGGATTGATAAATTTCATAAAAGATGTGGACTCAGGAGAATTCAAATAGATGAACCCTTTGGTTCGTGGGCGCAATCTGGAATTCAGGAATCCTATCCTTGTAATGGCATTGTAGAAAATTTGTCTTAACCGATAGTAAACGCTGCGATTCTGAAAGTCGCTGTTACCTGCCATTGAGCACTATTTGAAAACTGCCATTTAAAAACATAAAAATTACGGCAAATAATTTTGCTGATATATTTTTATTATTTTACTTTGTATTTCAAAGTACTTTTTAAATTATATATATGACTTGCATTATTTTGTTTTTAGTTAGCCTTTGACCAGGCTATATTTTAAGGCCAGCCTGCACCCTATGGAATTCAAAATTCAAGACGGACATTTAGCATCTTTATTATGAAAGAAAAATATATAGAAGACCTCAAAGAAATCAAGGAGATCATGAACCGCTCAACCCGCTTCATTTCTCTGAGCGGACTATCTGGCGTATCAACAGGAATTATCGCCTTAACAGGGGCTTTTGTCGCACATCAAAGTTTTTTTAAGGACCAGGGCTATTTGGTTTACAACGCAGTCGACATTAGTCATGACAGGATGGTCCATTTATTGCTTATCGCCTTGGGAACCTTGATTTTATCAATTGGCAGCGCATTTTATTTTACCCATAGAAAAACCAAGATGCGAAATGAAAGCATCCTGAATCAGCAAACCAAAGAACTGCTTATCAACTTATTAATTCCCTTAACGACAGGAGGCCTGTTGTGCCTTATCTTGCTGTTCAAAGGATTTGTAGGATTGTTACCCCCGCTGACCCTGATATTTTATGGTCTTGCCCTGGTTAATGGCAGTAAATACACCCTGCCTGAAATCAGAAATTTAGGTTTGATCGAAATCAGTATTGGCCTGCTTGCCATTCAATTTATTGGATACGGACTGGTTTTCTGGGCCTTTGGTTTTGGAGTCATGCAGATCGTATACGGATTGATTGTCCAAAAGAAATACCAACAGTGAAAAATATACTCAAAGATTTAGACAAAGCATTTGAAAACAGGACACGACTGGGTATTATGTCTGCATTGATGGTAAACGATTGCCTGGATTTCAATTCCCTGAAAGAACTTTTGGGTTTGACAGATGGCAATTTGGCCAGTCATTTAAAATCTTTAGAAAAAAGCAAATACGTCATTTATAAAAAAGAGTTTCTTGAAAGAAAACCGAATACCATTTATATCGCCACAAACTCAGGAAAAAAGGCTTTCAAAAAGCATATAAAGGCAATAGAACAACTTCTTGCATAAATAGTACAGAATGAAATCCCGACTCAGACAAAAACGAAAATTCAACAGGATGTTATCGGGCCTGATGATTCTTCCTGGGGGTACGTCGCCGATTCACATGATCAAAGCAGAAGATGAGTCAGGTGCCCTAACCCTGCTGTTAATTGTTTTGGGCACAGGGTGGTTTTTTATAAATCAGCATCAAATAAAAAAGAACTTGCAAAAAGAACAGAATTACATATTTTAAACGAATATTATGAAAAACAAAAGATTAAAAATTATTTTGATAACAGCTGGAATCCTGTTGTCAATACCCTTTATTGCAATGCAGTTTACCAATGAAGTCGATTGGTCACTTGGCGACTTTATCATCATGGGCATATTATTGTTCGGCACCGGTTTATCATGCGAACTCATCATGAGAAAAGTGAAAAACGTCAATAACAGAATTATGATCTGTGCCGCTGTCCTGTTTGTATTCTTTCTCATTTGGGCAGAACTTGCAGTGGGTATATTCGGGACTCCATTTGCTGGATCCTGAGACTTTCCCAAATCACCTAATTCAAAACGCTGCTAGCAGAAATACCCATGAACAGGAAAAAATTATCCGTATGGAGAGGAAGAATAAAGTATTTATCGCAACAAGTTTAGACGGCTATATTGCGGATCAGGCCGGAGGTATAGACTGGCTGCATTCCATTGCCAACCCCGACAATACTGATATGGGTTATGGTGCATTCATGACCGGGATCGATGCGCTGGTGATGGGGCGAAAAACATTTGATACCGTTTGCGGGTTTGACATGGATTGGCCCTATGAAAAACCCGTATTCGTTTTAAGCAACAGGATGAGTCAAATGCCTGAAAAGTACAAGGATCATGCAGAAATTGTAAATGGAAGTCTCAATCAAATTCTTGAAAAGATTCATAACAAAGGGCACCATCATCTTTATATAGACGGGGGGCAAACAATTCAAAGCTTTTTGAAGGAGGATTTGATAGATGAAATGACCATAACCATCATTCCTTATTTGCTGGGAGGAGGCATACCTTTGTTTACTGATCTCCCGGAAAGGCTCAAGTTTGAATGCACTGATACTAAAATATACCTTGGAAAGGTTGTTCAGAATCGATTTATTAGAAAAAGATAAAAAATATGTCACGCTGAAAGACTATGCCTCAGGTCCGATTGACTCCATGATCGCCAAATGATCAGAATTTTTCTATCAAATCACTATCTTTATCAAAAGGCATGGTCACATCTGTTCGAGGCATATGGTGCTGCCTTAATTGACGCCATTGAAAATTATTATAAATGCTTTAGAATTTAAATGACAAAACGAATGATGAAAAAAACAAAATTAGTTGCCCTTATGATGTTCATCATTGTATTGATTGCGAGTTGTCATCAAAATCCTGCTGAAAAATCTGAGATTCAAAATCAGAACACCACGATCTTAACGGCCTCACCAGAAGATGTTTCTCTTCAAAGTGAAATTCTGAAAGAGCTTACAGACAGTATTAAATCAGGATTCTATCCGAACCGTCATTCGCTGTTGGTATTCAAAGATGACCGATTGGTGTTGGAAGAATATTTTTCGGGCAAGGATCAAAACTGGGGAACTGATCTTGGAATTGTCAATCACAGCGACACGGTTCTTCACGATATGCGAAGTGTCTCCAAAAGTGTCGTGTCTGCTTGTATCGGAATTGCCATTTCTCAGGGTAAAATAAAAAACGTTGATCAGCCCGTTTTTGATTTTTTCGAAGATTACAAGGAGTATCATAATGAGGGTCGGGAAAAATTGACCTTAAAACATCTGTTGACCATGACTTCAGGTTTAAAATGGAATGAAGAGGTCCCCTATGACAACCCTGAAAACAGTGAAATTCAAATGATCAATAGTGGAGACGGTATAGGATTTGTCCTGAGCAGAGAATTAGTTGCCGAACCCGGTACTGTATGGAAATATAACGGAGGTACCACTGAATTACTTGCTGAGATCATTCAAAGAGTATCGGGAAAAAACATCCATGAATTTGCAAAAGAATTTCTGTTTCAACCTATTGGAATTAACAGGTCTCAATGGACGATCTCGCCATCCACAAATTCTCCGGCAGCGGCTTCAGGAATGAGGTTAACATCCAGAGACATGTTGAAATTTGGAATATTATACCACAAAGAAGGTCA
Source organism: Flavobacteriaceae bacterium (assembly GCA_024644745.1). GTDB lineage: Bacteria > Bacteroidota > Bacteroidia > Flavobacteriales > Flavobacteriaceae > Lutimonas. Next base: position 37,410 of record JAHEHF010000019.1, on the reverse strand, counting down.
ATGGGGCAAAAAACAGATTGTACCCAAAGACTGGGTCCGTGAATCTCTGAGGTCGCATATTTCCCGGCCGAAAGGTGGTGGCTATGGTTATCAATTTTGGGTTTTAAATGTGCCTGTCAATGGAGAAGAATTGACCATTCCTGCTGCTGTTGGAAACGGAGATCAACGTATATACTTTGATAAAACAAATAACTTTTTGATGGTTACAACTGCTGGAAACTATAATATCTGGGACATTAAAAATAATGCCGGGGCTATACTTGAAAAAATTTATACTTCTTTCAATGACAATAAATAAGACTCGTCAAACCTCAAAATAACTCATAAAATATAGATCATGAAAAAAATACTTGTTTTGTTCATTTTTACTTTCGTAACGCTTGGAATTAAATCACAAAGCGTGATGGGAGCCTGGGAAGGATTTCATACTTCTGAAAACGGTGAAAAATTAAAAAGTGTGGTCATTTTTTCTGAAGGACATCAGGCCATCGCCACTTTTGATGCCGCATCGGGTAAATTTATCAGCAGTAATGGCGGCACATGGAAATTATCAGGTGAAACGATGACAGAAAAAATAGAATTTGATACAAATAATCCAGATCGCGTTGGATCGGAAGTGAGTTTTGATATTGTCATCAAAGATTCAATGTTGAGCATCGTTGGCAGTGACATGAAATTTAAAAAAATTGATGATGGCACCCCCGGGAAATTACAGGGGGCTTGGTTAATGTCAGGCAGAGTCAGAGAGGGTGAGGTTCAATCGCGTGATACGAGCAGGCCGAGAAAAACGATGAAAATTTTATCCGGAACAAGGTTTCAATGGATTGCTTACAATACAGAAACAAAACAGTTTATGGGCACAGGCGGCGGAACCTATACAACCATAAATAATGAATATACCGAGACCATCGAATTTTTTTCAAGGGACGATTCAAAAGCCGGGCTCAGCTTAAAATTTAATTATGAGCTCATTGATGGGAATTGGCATCACAAAGGCCTTTCAAGTAAAGGAGATCCCATCCATGAAATATGGAGTTTGAGGGAGTAATACGT
>JAHEHF010000019.1:0-36257 GCA_024644745.1 Flavobacteriaceae bacterium | reverse complement strand
TTATACAAATCAAAATGAGAAGTACATATTTAGCGTTGTTAATATTGCTGTATTGCGGCATAGCTTTCGGGCAGAAACCCAGAGCCAGAGATTTAGGTGTGCCATTTGTTGGCCAGACAGGAGCATTTAATGCCATTACAGATGTCAAAGGCGTTGAAGTGGGCTACAGCACAAAAATTTCTGGTAAAGGAGAAAATATTATTGGGAAAGGACCCGTGAGAACCGGGGTTACAGCAATATTCCCAAGGGGTAAAGCCAAAAAATTCAGCCCGGTTTATGCCAACTGGTACAGCCTAAATGGTAATGGGGAAATGACGGGTACGACCTGGGTCACTGAATCCGGTTTTTTGGAAACCCCTGTTATGATAACGAATACAAATAGTGTTGGGGTTGTAAGGGATGCTGTTTTAAAATGGTATGTTGACACCGATTGGTACAAAGGAGAAGACTGGTGGTATACCTATCCTGTGGTTGGTGAAACCTACGATGGATTTTTAAACGATATTTATGGATTCCACATCAAGGAAGAAAATGTTTTAGAGGCCATCAATAATGCCTCAAACGGCAGACTTGCCGAAGGAAATGTCGGCGGGGGAACAGGAATGATGTGCCTGGGCTTCAAAGGAGGTACCGGCACTTCTTCAAGAGTTTTTAAAATCAGGGATTCGACCTATACACTTGGCGCAATTGTTCAATCGAATTTTGGGGCCAAGAGAAACCTGTCGATTGCCGGGGTCCCTGTTGGAATCGAATTAAAAGACACCTTAAATTATGTGTTCAACGGCCCGCCAAAATCAAGACATAAGGAAGGCGACGGCTCAATCATTGTCATTGTCGCTACTGACGTACCTCTATTGCCTCACCAATTGAAAAGGGTTGCACAAAGAATACCCCTCGGAGTAGGTATTACAGGGGGGCGCGGAAGTAATGGCTCAGGAGATATATTTCTAGCATTTTCCACTGCAAATGAAGGTGCTTTTGACCGGGATGCACCCACCGTCGTTGAGAGCATGTCAAATGACCTGCTCATGCCTGTTTTTGAAGCCACGGTCCAGGCGGTTGAAGAAGCCATTATCAACGCCATGGTCGCCGCCGAAACCATGGAAGGGATCAATGGGAACAAAGCCTATGCTTTGCCTCATGATTTACTCATTGAAACACTTAAAAAATACAATCGGATAAAATAATCAGTTGACGGAACAAGTGCAATCATTGCAACTATGAACAAATCGATGAACATCCTTTTTGTCATTCTTTTTGCTGCTGAATTCCTGTTTGGTCAGAATAACAAAGCAGGGGCAAGCGAATCAAAGTTTGTCATACACTCGAAAACGCTCAACGAAGACAGGGTTTGCCTGATCAGTCTTCCGCTATCTTACAATGACCAGACCAGTGCGGGCAAGCAATATCAGGTTATGATCTTGTTGGATGGTTCCACTCACTTTAAAACGGCTTCAGAAATAATGCATTTTAAGCGCTCAGGCAAAAACCAAAATTATCTAATGCCGGAAACAATCATTGTGGCCATTGAAAACGTCGATCGAGAAAGGGATTTTACGGTTACCAAACTGAAAACCAAACGGGTCAATACCATGGGAGGCGGAAAATTTTTCCTGAACTTCATTGAAAGTGAGCTTGTTCCATATTTGGATAAAAATTACAGGACCGCACCTTTCAGAATTCTTGTCGGTCATTCTTTAGGTGGCCTTCTGTCTATCAATTCCTATATGGACAGCAACAGTATCTTCAATGCCTATATTTCTATGGATCCAAGTATCTGGTGGGATGAAGCAACCATGAAAATCAAAGTTGATGCGCTAAGGTCAAAATCATTTCATAAAAAACTCTATATCGCTACTGCGAACCAGGGAGAAGCGAATGACGACAGAAATAAAAAAAGACACGAGCAGCTTTATGACCTTATAAATCAGAAATCGAATGGGAAGGCAAATTTGAAGCTGGAGTATTTTGAAAATGAGAACCACCGCTCAGTTCCATTCATTGCCCTTGAAGAGGGCCTGAAATATGTTCACCAAAAAAACGAAGTACCTTAAGCGATAGGCTGAAAGAGCCATTGAGTTTCAAAAAAATAATGCTTAGATTAGTACTTCCTTAGGAACCGCAGCCCGATCTAACCTTCTCACGGTTTCATTGGTAGGTGGTCGATCATATGTCTTACGGCTATAATTTGGACCCATGTTTTGTAAAAAACACCCTTTGTTTTCGAACGTCGTGCTGGTTGCTTTTTTAAGTTTCAATTCATGCTGTCTGAATCTTTGCCAATCGCAAAATCCAAAATTTGAATATGAACAGGGAGCTATCGTTCGGGGGGACAAGAACAAAAAAGAATTGGCCCTGGTTTTTACAGGCGGGGACTTTGCTGACGGAGGTGAACATATTTTATCGGTTCTTGATCAGCAGCACATAAAAGCTTCATTTTTCTTTACAGGAGATTTTTATGCTAATCCGGCAAATAAAACCCTAATTGAGTCGCTGGTAAGACGCAAGCATTATCTTGGAGCACATTCTGATAAGCATTTGCTGTATTGCGACTGGAACAAACGCGACAGCTTATTGGTTACAAAAAAAGAGTTTGTTGAAGATCTCAAGGCCAATTACTCCAAAATGAAAGCATTTGGTATTTCAAAAGATAAGGCAGTCTATTTTCTGCCTCCCTATGAATGGTACAATGAAAGCATCAGTTCCTGGACAAAAGATATGGGCCTGCAACTTGTAAACCTCACCCATGGAACCTTGTCTCACGCTGACTATACGGTCCCTGAAATGAAGAATTATCGGAGCAGTCAAGAAATTTACAATAGCATCCTCAATTACGAAAAAAGCCAGGAAGCAGGTCTGAATGGTTTTATTTTATTGAGTCATATTGGCACGCATCCTGACCGTAGCGACAAATTTTATGACAAACTTGATACCCTGATCAGGGACTTAAAAAACAAAGGTTACGAATTTCAAAAAATTAATGTCTTACTCAAAAAGCATCACTAATATGAAAAAAACACTATTCTTTTTTCTTGCCTTCACCATTTCATCGATCGCTGCAACTGCCCAGGAAAATGACACGATTTTCATTAGGGTCAATCAAATGGGATATCAGCCGGCAGACAGCAAAACAGCGATTGTATTTTCCAAATCTTCAGTGAAAGAAACATTAAATTTAATAGACGCAACAAACGGAAAAACTGTGCAATCAATAGAAGCAAATCCGATTAAAGAAAAAGGCTGGGGCTCTTTCGAATATTATTACACGATAGATTTTTCAGAGACCAGAAAGGAAGGCCGTTATTATCTTCAGAGTGAAAAGACAAAAAGCAAATCTGTGAGTTTTGATATTTCGGATACAGCCTATGACCATCAGGCCGACCGATTGCTCGAATTTATGCAGCAACAACGATGTGGTTACAATCCTTTTTTTGATACCCACTGCCACCAGCATGACGGGGTGGCCATGTATGGCACAGCAGTACCCGACTCTGTTTTTGTTGAGGCTACAGGTGGATGGCATGATGCAGGCGACATGTTGAAATATCTTATTACGAGCAGTTATGCCACTGCCCACATGCTGCTGGCATATGAGATGTACCCCAATAGTTTCGGAGATAAGGTCGATGCTTTTGGAAAACCGGGAGCCAACGGAATACCGGATGTTCTGGACGAAGCCAAATGGGGATTGGAATGGATCTTCAAATTACACACCGGTCCTGAAGACCTCATTCACCAGGTGGCCGACGATCGAGACCACATTGGTTATAAGTACCCTGACAAGGACAAGTCTGATTATGGATGGGGTCCGAACAGCTATCGTGTAGCCTATTTTGCCGATGGAAAACCCCAAGGACTGAATAAATACAAAAGCAAGGCAACAGGAGTGGCAAATCTCGCTGGGCGCTCGGCTGCTGCCATGGCTCTGGCCGCAAGAATCTGGAAAGAAAAACAAAAAGACGAAGTTTTCGCAAATAAATGTCTTGAAGCAGCCAAAACACTGTATCAACTTGGCAGGGATAAAGAAGGATACCAGCAGGGAAACTCCTTTAAGGCTCCTTATCGTTACAACGAAATAACCTGGGCCGATGATATGGAATGGGGAGCTGCCGAATTATATAAAGTTACAGGTGAAAAACGCTATCTGAACGAAGCCATGCATTATGCAAGAATGGCTGATGCAGAACCTTCCTGGATCAAGAGATTTGATCAGAACGCGGCAATTGGGCATTATGAGCTTTATCCCTTTATAAATGCCGGACATTATTCCCTGTATGAAGTGGCTGATGAAGATTTCAAAAAAACACTGTCATCTTATTACGAAGAAGAAATTAAAATGGCCATGAAGGCTGCAAATAGCCCTTATCACATAGGAGTTCCTTTTATTTGGTGTTCCAATAATCTTGTAACGGGGCTGATTTCTCAAATTATCCTTTATGAAAAAATGACAGATGACAAACAATATCATTCTTTTTTGCTTGAGCAACGTGATTGGCTATTGGGAAGAAACCCCTGGGGGACTTCAATGATCACAGGATTTCCCGAAAATGGAGATTACCCGGTTGATGTGCATACCAGCACCTGGGCATTGACAAAAAAGGAAGTGGTGGGAGGTTTGGTTGACGGACCCGTTTACACTGATATTTTTAATTCCCTTCTGGGTATAGCATTGGCCGAAGAAGATGAATATGCATCTTTCCAAAACAAGCACGTCGTATATCATGATGATCATGGTGATTATTCCACAAACGAACCCACAATGGACGGCACTGCCGGAGCGATATTGATGTTTGCAAGCTGGGCCGCTGAAAATAAATAATGGAAAAATGAAGGGCCCTTGATTCAGGTCAAGGCATAAGGAATAACATCATTAACATCCTGTATGACAGAATTTTATAAAACTTAAATTCCATAATGGGATTTGATCAATATTGACATGAATACAGTTCTTACCAGGCAATTTTAAATAAAAGATTATTGAGACAATCTTCCTTTAGGATCAAAGATTCTTAATACATTTATATGAATACCAAAAGTTACAATTCATAAAATTTATTAAAAGATTATGATTGTTGGAAATATATAAATGCAACTGAAAAACGAATTCATAAAACGTATACATTTGCCTATTATAATTTAGATAATAATGAACATTCTTGACAACGTTAAATCGGCCAACATAAAGATCACCAAAGAAGTGCAGCAATTGAGTGATATGGTAAAAGACACCAGTCTTTCTATTGTTGACCGGGTTGAGTCTTATGAAGATATTATGTCGATTGAAATTGGAGACACCTCCCTTAACAGAGCCCGAAGGCTCGAAAGGGAATTCAATATCCGTCAATTGTACATTAAATATGAAGGTGAAAATCCATCAGGCACACAAAAAGATCGCATCGCTTTTGCTCAGGTAAAAGATGCCTTGCGAAGAGATTACAATACAGTATCACTCGCCACTTGCGGAAATTATGGGGTTGCCATGGCTTATGCTGCTTATCTGGCCGGAATAAATTGTAAAATTTTTATTCCTGAATCCTATCACACGGATCGCATAACAGAAATGGAGAATTTTGATGCAGAAATCATAAGACTGGCTGGCACCTATGAAGATGCTGTGACTGAATCGAGCAAGCTCGCTGTGAAAAATGAATGGTATGATGCCAATCCCGGGGGTGCAAACACACCGCTGCAGATCGCTGCCTATGGGGAAATCGCCAATGAAATCTATGATCAATTACGTGATGCACCAAAAATAATTGCTGCACCGGTTTCAAACGGGACTTTGATTGCCGGTGTTTATCGTGGATTTGTAAGTCTTTACAAAAGAGGGAAAACATCCAGAATGCCCATGTTTGTTGCTGGTTCTTCCGCTTATAAAAATCCGATTGTAATGTCTTTTAAAATGGGTCTGACCCACTGTGCAGACATCGACCCAAAAAAAATGAAAGAAACAGCCATTAATGAGCCCCTGATCAACTGGCATAGCTTTGATGGTAATGAAGCCCTCTATGCCATTAATGAAACAGGAGGGGAAGCACATCACATCAGCGATAAAAAAATGAAAGAGATGAGTAAATTCCTTTTGAAAAATGAAGGATTCAGAATATTACCAGCCTCAACAGCAGGCTTGATTGCCTTACTGCAGAGGCATGAAAAAACGGAACTTATCAACGACAGATATGTAGCAATACTTACTGGAAAATATTAAAAAATGAAAGAAACAATTGACGGGAAAGCTCTTGTGTACTGTGATGGAGCGTTCAACACCCCTGAAGGGAAAACGGCTCACGGACTTGTTCGGTTCACAGAGAGGTATGAAATAGTGGGAGTACTTGATCATAAATATGCGGGGCAGGATGCCGGCATGGTGCTTGACGGGAAAAATTACGGCATACCGGTTTTCAAAGATTTCAGAGAGGCCATATCGAGCCTTGGGGCTGAAAAAAGGCCTGTTTCACTGGTCATTGGATTGGCTCCTGACGGCGGACGACTTCCTATTGAAGCTAAAAAAGTAATCAAAGATGCGCTGGAAATGGGATTGAATGTAGATAGCGGACTACATGACTTTTTATACAAGGATGAAGCATTAATGGCGATTGCAAGGGCAAATAATTGCCGTGTTCGGGATGTACGAAGAACACCTGATCGTGATCAACTCCATTTTTTTACCGGAAAAATTGAAGAAGTGGATTGTTTAAATATTGCCCTGCTTGGCACTGATTCTGCAATTGGAAAAAGAACTACATCCTGGATTCTTGTACACGCTTTTCGAAAAGCCGGCCTCAAAGCGGAAATGGTAGGAACCGGTCAGACTGCTTGGATGCAGGGTGCAAAATATTCCATGATCATGGACAGCTGCATCAATGATTTTGTATCAGGTGAAATTGAACATGCAGTTCATGAGGCATGGAAAAACGAATCCCCCGATCTTATTGTAATCGAAGGTCAGGGCAGTCTTATGAATCCGGCTTACCCCGGTGGTTTTGAAATTCTGGCCGCGGGTCGACCAGATTATGTCATTCTCCAACATGCCCCGAAACGTCTCGAATACGACGGGTTTCCCGGTTATGTGCTTCACCCCATCAAAGAACAGATCAACGCCATTGAAACAATTTCCGGCAAAAAGGTCATCGCCGTTACGCTGAATCATGAAGACATGACCAAAGATGAAATTTTACCCGCCTGCAAAAAAATTACAGAGGAAACAGGACTGCCAACATTTGATGTATTGGAATATGGAGCGGATGAACTGGTTGAAATTTTAAAATCGTATGTACAATGATTTCCTTAGAATCATTTAAGGTTCTAAAAAAACTTTGGATCAGGGATATCAGCATAGAACCAAGAAAGGTTAAAGCGACCTACCATGTTGAAAAATTTTCAGGCGAAGATGCCTCGTTTGAATTGATCTACTCCTATGACAAGGCCTACTTTAACGGAAAAGATCCTGAAGACGTCAATCTGGCTTCCATGATGCTGGCACAAGTGGCATTGAACTATGGATTGTTTTTCGATACGATCGAGTTCGATGGTCTTTATGACAAAACGGATCAACAGTTTATCAAGGTCATGATGGAAAATACCTCACGTGAAATCCTGACCAACAAACTGCTTATTGACAATGAGTTTTTAAAGCCTCCTTTTGATAATTTAAGAGCTGAGAAAAGAGAACGATATACGCAGGCGAACATCGTTTTTACCAATTCCCGGTTCCAGGACCTGAAATTACATAAAACAAAAGCCAAAACCGATCCTGACAGATACGCTATACTCAGTAGTGGTGGTAAAGACAGTCTGCTCACCTATGGTATCATCAAAGAAATTGGAGTGCCCTACCCTGTTTTTATAAATGAGGCCGGAAGACACTGGTTTACTGCAGTAAACGCCCACAGGTATTATAAAGAAATTGAACCCAATACCTCCAAACCCTGGTGCAACAGCGACCGGTTGTTCAACTGGATGCTGAAACAGTTCCCATTTATCAAAGAAAATTACAAAAACATCAGGTCTGACATATATCCGGTGCGGCTTTGGACCGTTGCAGTATTCCTGTTTGGGGTTCTTCCTGTTGCAAGAAAAAAAGGCATACGGAATATTTTGATAGGAGACGAATACGATACTACTGTCAAAGGAAATACCGAAGGCATAAGTCATTATAATGCGCTTTATGATCAAAGTAAATATTTTGACAATGCAATGACCCGATACTTCCGGGCCAAAGGATGGCAGATTTATCAGTTTTCGCTCCTGAGAAGTCTTTCAGAATTGCTGATCATGAAGATTCTGATCAAACGTTATCCTGAATTGCAGGAACAGCAGGTATCATGCCATGCCGCTCATGAAGTTGAAGGAAGGATGCATCCTTGCGGCAAATGTGAAAAATGCAGACGGATCATTGGCATGGTCAAATCACTTGATGAGGACCCTGAAAAATGTGGTTACAGCGAATTGCAAATTCAAAATGGCCTCAATGCATTGGCTTCAAAGTCAGTAAAACAACTTGGTAGCGATGCAGCCCATCTGTATTTTATGATGCTGAGTAAAAATCTTATTGAAAAAAATGAATTTACCCTGAAATCAGCAAAAGAGCATAAGGAAATTATGAAGCTTCGTTTTGATCAGGAGAAAAGTAACCTGGAGGATTTACCCTTATATGTCAGAAAACCCTTGTTAGAAATTTTAAATGCGTATTCAGACGGGGCTGTTCAAAGAATTGACAACCGGTGGGTCGATAAGGAAATCACTGAGGAATTTATAAATGAAACCAAATACAAATTTGATGAAAAATAAAGAACTATATCCGGAATACATGTGGGCCACCTTATCCTGGCCGGAAATTGAAGAAAGATTGAAAAAAGTGGACACTGCCATACTGCCCTGTGGTGCCATTGAGCAACATGGTCCGCATTTGCCCCTGGATGTGGATTACTTTGATGCTGTATATATGGCTCAAAGGGTAGCTGAGGCCTGTCAGGATCCAAAGCCTTTTGTTTTACCACCCATTCCTTATGGCGTATCCTATCATCACAGTGAGTTCAAAGGCACACTGTCTGTGACCAATAACGCCTTATCTTCTGTAATTTATGATATTGGAATGAGCCTGGCACACAATGGGATCAAAAAAATAATTATCCTGAACGGGCATGGTGATAATGTGCCCACCTTAACCTATGCAGCACAGATGATCAATCGGGATGCTCGCATATTTGTCTGTGTAGAGACCGGTGAAACCAGTGATGTTGATTTGTATAATCTGATTGAAACACCAAATGACATTCACGCCGGAGAGATCGAAACCAGTACAACACTTTCCATAAGGCCGGAAATAGTTGACATGGACAAAGCCGTGGACGGCACGCTGGATTTAGACAACGAATACCTTGATTATACCTCCGAAAGAGGTGTTAGCTGGTATGCACATACTGAGCGTCTCTCAAAATCTGGTGTCATGGGAAATGCGCAGAAAGCAACCGCAGACAAAGGCCATAAAATGTGGGAGATCATGATTCATAAAATGACCGAATTTGTAGAATCTGTTAAAAATACTCCCTTGGACAAATTATACCAAAACAGATACTAAGATGAAAATTACGAATGTCGAATATTTCAGGTTAGACATGCCTCTGGCCATTCCATATACCATTGCTTACGAAACCGTGAGTAAGACCACTAACATCATCCTGAAATTATCGACAAATAAGGGAATAACTGGTTGGGGATGTGCTGCACCTGATAAAGAAGTCACAGGCGAAACACCTGAAGATGTAATTCATCATATTGAAAATGTTGTGACCGGACTGATCAAAGGACAAACTCCATTTCAGATCGCGCGGATAACACATCAGTTAAAACAATTGTGCCCCCATGCCTCGTCAACCCTGGCAATGGTTGACATTGCCTTATACGATTTGATGGCGAGAAAAGCAAAATTACCTTTGTATCAACTGATTGGAGGTTACAGAAATGAAATCCCGACCAGTATTACCCTGGGCATCCTGCCATTAAAGAATACTTTGGAACAGACGCATTACTATTTGAAAAAAGGCTTCAGCATCATCAAGTTAAAGGGAGGACTGGATTTAGAGGAGGATATTGAAAAAATATTGAAAATGCGTGAAAAATACGGGAATGACTTTAAACTCCGCTTTGATGCCAATCAAGGATATTCACCTGCAGAATCCATAGCATTTATAACCCAAACGAAAAGTGCGGCAATTGAGATTCTTGAGCAGCCCACAAAACAGCGAAAAGAGGAGCAACTAGGTGAAGTGACCCAAAATATCGATGTGCCCGTTATGGCGGATGAGAGCATAAAAACACTGAAAGATGCCTTCAGGTTGGCCAGCGGAAACTTAATTGATATGGTTAATATTAAGATCATGAAAGTTGGCGGTATCCTGGAATCACAACACATCAACTCGGTGGCCAAAGCCGCCGGAATGGAGGTAATGGTTGGATGTATTGATGAATGTGCCCTGGGGATTTCCGCCGGGTTGCATTTCGCCCTCAGCAGACCAAATATTGAATATGCTGATCTTGACGGGCATCTTGATCTGTTGGATGATCCTTTCAGCAATTTATTTGACCTAAAGAACGGAGTACTCTATCCATCAAAAAATGCTGGACTGGGGCTTGTAAAGCTTTAGGCAACCCTGTGAAAATAACAACCGGGCAGAATAAATATAAAATTTAATGTAATAACTCATGATATGCTGACAGAAATTCATCCAAAATTACCAATGCGTAATAAAGTGACCACAAGGAACTTCTACCTGAATAAACTGGGTTTTCAGGAACTTGGAAATACTGACTACGAAGGCTATTTAATGCTTACATTGGATCATATCCAGATACATTTTTTTGAGTTTAAAAAACTGAATCCAAAAGAAAACTATGGTCAGATATACATTCGGACCAACGATATTGAAGGTCTCTATGAATCATATCTAAAAAGAGACATCAGTATTCATCCAAACGGGCATTTGACAATAAAGCCCTGGAATCAAAAGGAATTTTCACTACTTGATCCTGACAACAACCTGCTTACTTTTGGACAGGCACTCTAAAATTAAACAAGAAAAACAGGGCAGTATGTTGATCCCTTTTGCGCTTTCTGATGCGCAACACATTCTTTAGATATTGCTGATGAGGGCATTGAAAAAGATCATACATTTGGTTTTTGCATCAATAGCATGCATATATAACTAAATTTGTATCATTCATTATAGAACAATAATAAATAAGATGCTAACATGGCAATCCCAGAAGGCCAAGGTTGATAAAAATTTTAAAACATGATAGAGAAAATTGAAAATATTGAACTGGCATTTTTAACGATCAATGATTATCAGGAGTTGAAGGAAGCCATGATCGAGGCTTATGTGCATATGCCAAATTCCTATTGGAAAGAATCACATATTGAAGCCCTGATCGCAAAGTTCCCGGAAGGGCAGGTGGTGATTAAAATAAATGACCAACTTGCAGGTTGTGCCTTGTCGATCATCGTTGACTATGATAAATTTGACGACCACCACACCTACAAGGAAATTACAGGAAATTATACTTTTAACACACATCATCCTAAGGGAGATGTTCTATACGGAATTGATGTCTTCATTAAATCAGAATACCGAGGACTTCGCCTTGGGCGAAGGCTCTATGATTACAGAAAAGAATTGTCTGAAAAATTAAATTTGCGAGGTATTGCCTTTGGAGGCAGAATTCCCAATTACCATAAGTTTTCCGATACCTTGAGTCCAAAAGAATACATAGAAAAAGTCAGAAGGAAAGAGATTCACGACCCTGTGCTGAATTTTCAAATATCAAATGATTTTCACCCCTCAAAAGTTTTAAAAGGATATCTGGAGGGAGATGAGGCCTCAAACGAATATGCTGTATTATTAGAGTGGGACAATGTCTATTATGAAAAAAAGTCAACCAAAGCTGCGATCAAAAAAAAGGTGGTCAGACTGGGTTTAATTCAGTGGCAGATGCGTTTGTACAAAAATTTGGTTGAACTCATGCAGCAGGCTGAATATTTCGTAGATGCAGTTTCTGCATACAGGTCTGATTTTGCCCTCTTTCCGGAATTTTTTAATGCGCCGCTCATGGCAGACAACAACCACCTGTCAGAATCAGAAGCTATCAGGGAATTAGCCAGGCACACCCCTGAAATTGTAAAGAAATTTACAGAATTGGCTATTTCGTACAACATCAACATCATCACCGGAAGCATGCCTGAATTAAAGGATGATTTGCTTTATAACGTTGGTTATCTATGTAAACGGGACGGATCGACTGAACGCTATGAAAAGCTTCATGTTACTCCTGATGAAGCCAAGGTCTGGGGCTTGCAGGGAGGAAATGAATTAAGAACATTTGACACCGATTCCGGAAAGATCGGGGTGTTGATTTGTTACGACAGTGAATTTCCCGAACTGAGCAGACTTTTGGCAGACGAAGGCATGGACATTTTGTTTATTCCGTTTTTAACAGATACCCAAAACGGATATTCACGAGTTCGTCATTGTGCACAAGCCAGGGCAATTGAGAATGAATGCTATGTGGCCATTGCAGGAAGTGTGGGCAACCTGCCCAAAGTTCATAACATGGATATTCAGTTTGCACAATCCATGGTTTTTACACCCTGTGATTTTTCATTTCCCGTAAATGGAATAAAAGCTGAAGCGACAACCAACACCGAAATGATATTAATAGCTGATGTTGACATTGATTTGCTGCGTGAACTAAATCAATTTGGAAGTGTCAGAAATTTAAAAGACAGAAGGACAGATATTTTTGAACTGAAAAAAGTAGCTGCCAGGAAAAATAATAAATCTTAAACATGGGATTGTAGTTCAAAAACGTAAAAATTGGATTCTGCAAAAATCATCTGGCATAAAAGATTCTCAGGGAACCCCGGAAGGATCTTTAAAAAAAATTAGTATTTTACATTTTTTTAACCCTTTATTCGGCCGTTCAGACCATTGTTGTTGGAAATGAGCTGTGACCGGTTGGCCAAACCATTTATGCTGAAAATAAAAATTCCCCATGTCTTTATTTTTCTATCCGGGATCATTCTGTTTTGTTCCATTCTCACTTACTTCATCCCCAGCGGAAGTTTTGAACGATCAACCCGCACCTATGGAAAAGTGACACAGACGGTTGTAGTTCCGGGCAGTTACAAAGAGATTCCCAAGCATATTTCTGTCAAAGCCACCCTCCTGGGTGAGGAGGTAGAAGGCAAGTCTTCTCCCATTTCAATACTCGGTACGCTGAGTGCAATCCCCAAGGGGCTTGCAGACTCGGCGGTTCTGGTTTTCTACGTGTTCATCATCGGAGCGGTATTTTCTCTGATTCATTACACGGGTGCCATCAATGCAGTTCTTTTTGAAATGATCTCCAGATTCGGTGAAAATCCGAAACGACTCTTCTTTCTGGTCTTTATCCTGCTTTTCTCCGGAGCCTCTTTTATGGGCATTGTCACGGAAACCATTCCTTTGATCCCGATGTTCCTCTATTTGTCTAAACGCATGGGATACGACCGAATGTTCGGCATGGGTCTTATCGGAGTGCCCACTTTTTTAGGCTGGAGTGCAGGAATAACCAACCCCTTCACTGTCCAGATCGCACAGATCATAGCAGAGCTTCCGGTAGGTTCAGGGATGGGTCTTCGGATTGTACTCTTTCTCGTACTCGCGGGAATTGGATTCCACTTCCTGATGCGTTATGGTGACCGTGTAAAGAGAGATTCCTCATTGGCCCTGATCAAAAACGACAATTTTGAACCTGACGGTTATGAAAACTTTGAGGCAAAATCTCTGAATCGGCGCCATATTCTGATCATCCTATTTTTCCTGATCTCCTATGCCTCCATTCTGGTTGCCGTACAGACCATAGGTTGGGGACTGATCGAAATGAGTGCCAGTTTTATAGGAATCACCGTGGTAGTGACCCTGATATCAGGGATGAGCGGAGATGAATCTATGCGTGCTTTCATAAAAGGGCTTCAAACCATGATCGTTCCGGCATTGGTGGTCGGGGTGGCACGCGGCATCTCGGTTGTCCTGCAGGAAGGAATGATCCTGGATACAATACTGCACAATGCCAGTGAGATCCTGTTGACCATGCCCCGATCCGTTGCCGGGCAGGGAATGCTCTTCTTCCAGTCTGTACTCAACTTTTTCATTCCCTCTGCCTCCGGTCAAGCGCTGGTCTCCATGCCCCTGATGACCCCTTTGGCCGATATATTGGGGATATCGAGACAAACAGCTGTACTGGCTTATATCCTCGGAGATGGGCTCAGTAATCTTATCATACCCACTAACGGGGTACTGATGGCCATGCTTGGAATCGCCAAAGTACCTTTTGAGAAATGGTTTAAATTTATTTTGCCGATGTTCTTTATAACCATATTTACGGCCATGGCCTTCATGGCAATTGCCATCGCAATTGGTTATTAAATTATCTCCGGAAAATTATGAGAAGAAAAAAATGAATTAAATTTATGATGGAAGTCTGTTAAAAAAACCCTTCTTATGGAAATAAAATATATGGTTTTTATCACTTTGATATGTTTGAATATCAGTTGTAAAAACAGTTCTGAAAAACCTAAATCTATTCCAGTCAATAATGAAACAAATCAAAACATGAAACATCAGGAACCTGTAAAATTCGGAAGGGATTATTCCGTGGCATGGAGTAGCCAGAGCCCCGAAAAAGTTGCCGGATTTTTTGCCTCAGATGGTATACTACAAGTCAATGAAGGAGAACCCGCAATTGGAACCGAAGCCATTACAGCTGTTGCAAAAGGATTTATGGATGCCTTTCCCGACATGGTCGTTACCATGGACAGTCTTGTGACAAAATCAGGAAAAACACGCTTTTACTGGACCTTAACCGGTACAAATAGTGCACCCGGAGGAACCGGGAATAAAGTGAAGATCAGTGGTTTTGAAGAATGGACATTCAATAAAGAAGGATTGGTGCAGGAGTCTAAGGGTCATTTCGATACTGAAGACTATAACCGGCAGTTAGAGGGAACTGACTGATAAATAGGGCAGTTAAATGAACAAGCATGAGCAAAAAACAAAATGGATTCCTCCCTTCCTGATCATTTGCATTACGATCATAGGTGTGTGGAGTTGCCGTGAAAAAGAAGCTTTATATCTCAGCGTCAAACCGCTGCCGGTCGAAGCCCGGATCATCGGAGATATACTGGAAGGGCCATCCGTTTTAAACGATGAAAACAGATTTATCTGGGGTGGCAGTGTTCTGAAAGGAGACGACGGGAAATACCATATGGTCTATAATACATGGGAAGCCGGTGATTCCATTCCTGCATTTACCGATTCATGGGTCTTGCATTCAAAATTGGCCTATGCGGTTTCTGATTTTCCCAATAAAAATTTTAAGTTTAAAAAGATCATTCTCCATGGACGCCTTTTTGAAGGTGATTCCTCGGCCTGGGATGCACAAATGGTGACCAATCCTCATCTTAAAAAATTCAACGGCAAGTACTATCTCTATTACGTCGGTTCGAAGGACCCGGGGGTTCAGCCGGCAGGTTCGAAAGGAGAAAATGTGAACAAGCGGAACAGGGTCCAGCAGTCTCAAAAAATAGGGGTCATAGAATTTGACAGTTTTGAGGACCTGTTTTCGGAAAATTTTAAGAGGCCCGACCAGCCCCTTCTGAGCCCCAGAACAAGGGTGAAGAAAGATCATATTGTCGATCCTTCCGCTGAGGGCACCGAAATCAAGCCTGACAATATCATCGTTGTAAATCCATCGGTTGTTCAGCGTCCCTCTGATAAAAAGTTCCTGATGTATTTTAAAGGAAATGTTTATGACCCTAACTGGAAAGGGGTACACGGTGTTGCCTTGTCAGATTCACCGAATGGCCCGTTTTTTCCAATTGACAAATTCGTTTTTGATATCAAGCTGGAAAATGGAAAGTTTGCATCTGCCGAAGATCCATTTGTCTGGCACCACAAGAAAACCAAAAAGTTTTATGCCGTGATCAAAGATTTTTCGGGAAAAATAACCGGTTCCGAGCCCGGATTGGCCATCCTCGAATCTGAGGATGGGATAGCCTGGTCAAAACCGGCCAATTCATTTTTTATGAAGAAAGAATTGATCTTGAAAAATGGCGGGCTTGTAAAAGTCAAAAGACTTGAAAGACCTCAAGTTTTGCTGGATGAAAATGATGATCCCATCGTGTTGTACGCCGCATGTTCAAGGATTGACATCAACAAAAGACAGGACGGGGCCTCTTTTAACATTCAAATTCCACTTCAGACTGAATTGATTGGCACAGAAGATCAATGAATGTGCCTGAGCAGGGTACTTTCCCTGCAGTGAAAAGAGATTGTAATTGTCCTGAGACAATGCCATAAACGAGGCTGCAATCGCCTTGGCGGACCCCTCCGTAACTCCTTTTGAAAATCTTTATTTCCTTTCGCTTATAATTTATACATTTATGCTGCAGACCAAAAGTTTCCCTTGTATCATTTGTATGATCGGGACCCCTGGCTTTTGATTTTAATCATTAAAACAATCCATAAAATGAATAAATTAATCATCGTCGTATTCAGTTTAAGCTTGTTTATTTCCTGTGAACCAGAAGCCAATACTCAAATTAAACTGGATTCCGGAACCATTGAAGGCATGTTGAGCGAAGATGGTTTGGTTGAAAAATATCTGGGCATTCCCTATGCAAAACCACCTGTAGGCAATCTGAGATGGGAACCCCCGCAAAAAGTCGTACCCTGGAAAGGGGTGTTAAAGACGCAGGAATATGGGAATATAGCCATGCAATATGAATTTGCTGAGTGGGTGCAAATTGATGAAAACCGTTTAAGTGAAGATTGCCTCTATCTTAATGTTTGGAAACCGGCTGATGCAAAAAATGAAAAATTACCCGTCCTGGTAAACATCCATGGCGGTGGCCTTGCCGTGGGCGAAGGTTCTGAGCGCACCTTGGAAGGAAGCAGCATGGCCAGGAAAGGAATCATTGTGGTCACTCTGAATTACCGACTCAATATTTTTGGTTTTTTTGCCCACCCCGAATTAAGCGAAGCTTCAGTTCATGGGGTATCAGGGAACTACGGCCTTATGGACCAGCAATTTGCCTTACAGTGGGTCAAAAACAATATTGAAGCCTTTGGTGGCGACCCCGACAAAATTACAATTGCGGGTGAATCTGCCGGGTCCATGTCGGTACTGGCGCTCATGTCGTCTCCCTTATCAAAAGATCTGATTGCCGGGGCCATTGGCTCAAGCGGAGGGGTCATCTCTCTCCCATCATTAAAAGATGCGGAAGAAAAAGGTCGGCTAGCAGCTGAAAATTCAGGATTTACTTCAATTTCACAACTCAAACAAGCGAGTACAGATGAAATTATGGAGCTATACAAAAAACTTGAACCTTTGGCTTTCAGACCTGTTCATGATCAATATGTCTTGACAAAGAGCCATACAGCCGATTTGTACAAAGAAGGAGAGCAGGCACAAATTCCTTTAATCCTTGGCTGGAACTCAGAGGAATTACCCCCGGAAGCCTACCTCAGGGGGCCGAACTTCAGCAGGGATCAGTTTTTAAAGGTTACCAAGGAAAATTATCCGGAGCATCACAAAGAAATCCTTGAATTGTTTCCCCATGAAACGAAAGATGAAATTCATCGCTCGGCGGCCGATCTGGCAGCCATGAGTTTTGTTGTAGCGGGTACCTGGAAATGGTTTGACCTCCATCGAAAATATGGAAATGCTCCTGTATATAGATATTTGTATAGTAAGATACGTCCTCCCTTAACAACAACAGACATGAAGACTTACATTCCTCCAGCAGGCGCCCGGCACGCTGAAGATGTGGCCTATGCATGGGGAAATCTTCCCATGCTGAAAGAATTTAATTTTTCAGAAGAAGACCATAAAGTTTCGGCGGCCATGCAACAATACTTTACCAACTTTATTAAAACGGGTAACCCCAATGGCAATGAATTGCCTGAGTGGCCGGCGGCAAAGGACAATACTGAATCGCCTGTCATTTTGAATTTTGACACAAAGATTGAACTGATTCCTGCATCGCTTGACTACAGGTTTCCAATAGTTTACGATAAACTCTACCGCGTCTTTTAAATTTATTTATTGAAATGACAGGTCATTTTAGTTCATCAATGATATGAAACTGGTCCTTTTGCCTCATATACATGCCTTGTTGCATCATAAAACCGAATAACCTCAGCTAAAATTTTAGGCAATAAAATATTTTTACATATTTTTGCAATATATATATTGCATTTAGCAATTTTTATATTACATTTATAGTATGGAAAATATGAACCTTAAATTGGCAAGAGTTGAAAAAGGATTATCCCAACAAGAACTTGCCGATTTAGTCAATGCAACACGACAAACCATCGGTCTGATCGAAAAAGGCAAATACAACCCTTCCCTTAATTTATGCCTTAAGATTGCAAAAACATTAGACAGAACCTTAAATGATTTATTCTGGTATGAAGACAAAAACTAAAAAACCGTTTTTAAATATGGATGAGAGAAATAAGCAAATCGCTTATAAAGTTATATCCATCATGTATTTCCTGACCATTTTTGCCATGCAGGGCATTGTATTATACCGTCAGTTTGCCTTGGGTCAAGAATTAGCTGATTTTGAGGACATTGCCATCATCATGACCATTAATTCCCTTTTCCTCATCAGTGCCCTTTTATATTTTGGAGCCATACCGATACGAAAACTCAAAGTTAAAAGCGTTATATTTATCTATCTTGCATTCGTGCTTTTGGGAAGTTTGTTCACCTATTTTAAATATAATGTCTTTCAAAGCCCCGGATTATCATTCAAACAATTGTTTGACAAACTCATCATCGTTTTCACGATCATAGGACTGTTAATGGGATTTTGGATACTCCTTTCCTATATGGGTAAAAGAAGAATTGATAAAGAACTGGAATAAACAAAAGATGAAAAAGCAGGAAGCAGCATATCGAAAGATTATTTTTGCCGGAATGATTGTCATCGCTTTGGGGATCGCTTTTACAACTACCCTTAAAGCGTCTGTCGGGTCTTTGGGAACCGTATTCATTGCCATAGGCGGGCTTCTTTTTATCTTTGGAATGAATGAAAAGCGAAAACACGATGAAAAATAACCAAAGGCGATCTGCCTTCATATCATAATATAAAGCTTATGAAGATAACACTCCCAACAATCAACGCAAAACTCCTGCAACAACTCACCATGATCCTCGGGCTCCTGGTCTCAATAGGATGCCTTGCACAGCAGACTACAAGAGACCTGAAAAAAGTAACCTTTTCAGGCAGGGGTTATGAACTGGGGATACAACATGGCAAAGTCCTAAAAAAAGATATAGATGAAGTGATACAGGCATGGAAAAAGAACACCTCAGCCCAATTGGGGAAAAATGCAGACCTGGTGATTGAGGAATTTTTTGAATATGCCCAATTCAAGGAATCCATTATGAAATGGACCCCGGAATTATATGAAGAAGTCAGAGGGATAGCAGAAGGATCAGGTCAGGAGATCAATGATGTTTTGGTCCTGAATCTTCTCGATGAATTTTGGGTCTATATCAATAACCTGAATAACCACCACTGCAGTGGTCTGGGGGTGCCCTCAAGAAATGGGAACCCGGGTTATATCTCACAAAATATGGACCTTGAAAATTATACGGATGGCTTTCAGGTCCTGATGCGACTCAACAGAACCGAAGACAGCCCGGAACAATTGATTCTGACCCACCCCGGACTGATCGCTTTGAACGGGCTGAATGAAGAGGGCATTGGCGTATGCGTCAATACCCTGATGCAATTAAAGGCCTCTTCCAAAGGATTACCCGTTGCCTTTGTCGTCAGGCGCATTGTCAATTCAACAGATAAAAACGAGTTGCTATCCTACATACAATCTGTAGATCATGCATCGGGTCAGAACTATATCATTGGTGTCAGGGGCGAAGTATTCGATTTTGAAGCTTCTGCCAACAAAGTGGTCCGTTTTCAACCCGCGAATAAAAACGGAACTGTTTACCATACAAATCACCCCGTCGTCAATGATGATATCAAGCCCTGGTTCAAGCAATTTGATCCCGGCCTGAGTGATGAATTGAAGCCCGTCAACTCTAACAGCCATCTCAGGTTTCAGGCAGTTGAAAATAGAATGACCTCGGTTTCTGAGGTGAGTGAAGATTTTATAATGGAAGCCCTGCGCTCTAGAGATAGCAAGGAGCATCCTGTTTGCAGAACAAACAAGGAAAATGGTTATGGTTTTACCTTTGCGTCAATTATCATGACTCTTTCCGAAAACCCGTATATTCAGGTGGTTGCAGGTCCTCCGGATGAATCCCCCTACGAAAGAGTTGATTTTAGCCCGAAAAACTAAATCCTATTGTAATTCATAAAGATGAAATATAAAATCGTAATCATTGCAAGTATCTTTCTTTTGGCTTCAATTCATGTATCTGGGCAGAAAGAACCCCTTAAAGTAGGGGTTGCCGGTCTTTCCCACGGTCATGTTCACTGGATCTTCAACAGTGAGAGCCGCGGGGATATCGAAATTGTAGGCATCGCAGAACCCAACAGGGAACTGGCCTTAAGATATTCAAAACAACATGGCTATCCTATGAGTTTGGTTTACAATAGCCTCGAAGAGCTGATCGATGCAACACAACCGGAAGCCGTTACCGCCTTCGGAACGATTTACGACCATTTAAAAGTAGTTGAAGCCTGCGCCCCAAAAGGCATTCATGTCATGGTGGAAAAACCTCTGGCCGTAAATTTCGCGCATGCGAAAAAAATGGAGGCCCTTGCCATAAAACACAAGATCCATTTACTGACCAATTACGAAACAACCTGGTATCCAACGAACCATAAGGCATATGAGATCTTAAAGAAAGAAAAGGCCATCGGAGATGTTCGAAAAGTTGTTGTCAGGGACGGGCACAAAGGTCCCAAAAAGATTGGTGTAAACAGTGAGTTTTTTGAGTGGCTCACTGATCCTGTCCTGAACGGAGGAGGTGCCATCACAGACTTTGGCTGTTACGGGGTCAATTTACTGACATGGATCATGGATGGCAAAAAACCCAATAGTGTAACCGCAATAACCCAACAGCAACAGCCAGAAAATAATCCAAAGGTTGACGATGAAGCAATTATCATTTTAAATTATGACAACTCAAATGCCATCATACAGGCTTCCTGGAACTGGCCCATAGGAAGAAAAGATATGGAAATATACGGACTCACCGGAGCCATATATGCTGACAATAAAATGGACCTTCGACTTCGCTTGTCAGAAGGATATGATGGCTATAAAGAGGAATTCATCAAACTGGACAACAGAAAGCCTCCCTTTGACGATCCCTTTGCTTTCTTTGCCGCTGTTGTAAAAAATGAAATCCGGCTTGAGCCATATGATCTTTCGTCTCTTGAAAATAATATGATCGTCATGGAAATTTTAGATGCGGCTGTCAGGAGTTCTCAATCAAAAAAAACCATTGAAATTAAAAATTAACCCATACAAGCCCCGGATATGAATAACTCAAAAATATATGATTAATTTTTTACGAAAGTTTCGACAAAAACTGCTGGGTGAAAAAAAACTAAGCGCATACCTGCTTTACGGCATAGGTGAAGTTGTGTTGGTCGTCATCGGAATACTCATAGCGCTGCAGGTCAATAACTGGAACAATCAAAAAAAGGAAAGAGATAAGGAATCCTATTATTTAAAAAGCATCAAAGCGAGCATAGCCTTGTCACAAAATGAGCTTGACAGAGTGATCAGCGATGCAGCATTAATTTCCGCGAGCGCAGACACGCTTTTTCGAATGCTTGCTCACCAAAAGTATGGGCTCCTGCAAGGACAATTACTGGATTCACTTTTGTTCAGTGCTGCTGATTACAGCAGAATATCTTTAAATGACGGAGGGATAAGGGAAATTTTAAACACAGGCGCTTTGGATATCATCCGGGATGAGCAGATCAGGATTGCCCTGGCCTCATGGGATGAACATATCCACAAAATCAGAAAATTCGAAGAAGAAACCCAATACCAATCGCGCAATTACAATAAATTTCTGGATGATTATGTGGACTATTCCCTGTCAGAATTAAAGGTTCCCAGTATTTTGATCCCCGCAAAAAAAGAGGATTTGTTACTAAATCCCAAATTGCGAAATTATTTGGGTATTATCGCTAATATTCATTCGAGTATGCACAGGAGATATTTAGAAGAGAAAATGGCACTGGATACCTTGAACGCTTTGATTGACCAACACCTTCATAAATGATCGCATTCTATCGCAAAATACGTCAAAGGCTTATGAATGAAAACAAATTGAGCAAATACCTGCTTTATGCCATTGGTGAAATCCTTCTGGTGGTAATCGGCATTTTGATCGCGCTGCAAATAAACAACTGGAATGAAAATAAAAAAGAACGTTTCCGATCTCATACATTATTAGAAAATTTAGTTGAAGAGATCAAACAGGACAGCATTTATTTTAACAATGTATACGAGGTAGAAAAAAACACCTTTCTCAAATCTGCCGAATTGTTGTTTGACGTCCATTCCAACTCTAATTTAGAGATTAGGGATGAAGCTGAAATGGGTATGGCGTTTCGGTTTGCCTGTTTTACCCCGGTTATAAAGTTTTCGGATAATGCCTATAAAGAATTAATTTCTTCAGACCTTTTAAAAAGAATTAAATCAGACAAACTGAAAAGAGATTTGCACGAATACTACAGCCAAATTAATTTTTTGCTCTTGTATTCGGAGCAAACCCATGGGATCACCAATGATTTAATAGACCAGTTGGCAAATTATTATATCGTTATTCCGGAAAAGAAGTCAGATGACAGGGAGATATCAAATTTTTCAGGAGCTGGAGAAGGACAATTTACCACCCATTATAATTTAGACTCCTTTAGAAAGAATAAAAGCCTGAACCCGAAGCTTTATGACATGATTGATATTCACAAAGATCGCCTGGGTGGATTGAAAATCATAAAAACCCTCGGGCAAAGGATCCAAAAAGAAGCTAAAAAGGAAATTAATAATGAAAGGCGTTCTGAATAATTAGTACCTTGATACTTCTTGTTCGAAAAGAAAAAGACGCTTGCAATCCATACCAAAAAAACCATTATGAAAGCAAAAATACTGATATTGAACCTGCTGATACTGCTGTCTTTGTCTTGTCAAAAAGCAGAAAAAAAATACGTTTATGTAGATGGTAAAAATATATACTCACCAGAAGGGGAACGCTTGCACCTGAAAGGAGTGAATTTGGGAAACTGGTTGTTGCCAGAAGGATATATGTTCAAAATGAAAAATTGTAACTCGCCGCGCAAAATTGACCAGGCCATTCGTGAACTCATAGGGAACACGGCCACTACTGCCTTTTGGGACGATTTTCTGGAGAATTACATCACCGAGGCAGACATAAAGTGGTTATCAGAATCCGGAGTCAATCTCATACGCCTGCCCTTTGATTATCGACTATTGACCCATGATGATTTCCTGGGAAGAGACATGCACGGCTATACTTATCTGGACAAGGCAATTGACTGGTGTGAGAAATACAACATTTATGTATTGCTTGATATGCACGCGGCTCCGGGCGGGCAAACCGGTGACAATATTGACAATAGCGATGGATACCCCTGGTTATTGGTAGACCAGGGTACTCAAGAGCAGACCTGTGACATCTGGCAGGAGATTGCAAAACGCTATGCAGATAACTCCACGGTCATTGGTTATAACCTGTTGAACGAACCCATCCCCCATTATTTCAAAGATGATCACCTGGAACCCTATTTGGAACCCTTATATAAAAAAATCACAAAAGCCATAAGGGCTGTAGATACTGATCATATTGTGTTCCTTGGAGGCGCCGTTTGGGAGACCGATTTTTCGGTTTTTTCTGAGCCTTTTGATGATAAGCTGGCCTATACTTTTCATAAATACTGGATGCCTCCTGAACAAAAACAGATACAAGAGTATGTTGATTTCAGAGACAAATACGAGGTTCCTGTTTTAATGGGTGAAAGCGGTGAAAATGAGGATTCCTGGGTACTTGATTTCAGAGAACTCTTAGACAGGAATGATATTCACTGGACCTTCTGGCCGTACAAGAAAATGGACAATACGCGCGGGCCGATGAACTTTGACAAACCTGAGGGTTATGATCAATTTGTAAAATATGCTGAGTCTGACAGAAGTTCATTTGGGAAAATCAGGGCATTGAAAGACAGTATCGGAGGTATAAAAAAAGAAGAGATTGTGACAGTGTTAAAAAAATTCACTGAAAACAGCAAATTCGAAAACTGTTATCCCAATGAAGGCTATTGCAAGGCCTTGGGTTTATCCTATTAGCAAATATTAAAGCAAGATACAGTTATGAGAAAATCCTTCTGTTTTTTGACCTTAATCATCATCGTGATTTCTTGTAAAGAAGAAAAAAGAGCGGTACAAAAAATTGAATTTAAAACTCCCTATAAATTTTCTTCTGAAATCGAAGACAAAACCACCAAAGATACCGTTCCTTGGAAATACCAGGTTTCGGCTTCTGATTTCGCTGCCAAAGGCGACTATAAAAATGCACTGCTGCAATGGGATCTGGCCATGGGAGGACGGGAAAGGAACTTTTCTGAGGTCCAGATCGATTCCATCAATAATGCCTATCACAGAGTAACGGCTTCAGATTATATACTATCGAAAGCAAAAGAGCATCAGGTAATCATCATAAATGAAGCCCACCACAATTCGTTTCATCGTGTTTTCACTAAATCCTTGCTCAAAAAATTATTTGATCTCGGATATACGAACTTGGGCTTAGAGGCATTGGGCAACGGGGCGTATTTAGACTCAACCCTCAACAGCAGGAAATATCCCGTTTTAAAAACAGGGCATTACACAAAGGATCCTCAATTTGGAAATTTAATCAGAGAGGCCCTGGAAATTGGGTATCATCTGTTTGCCTATGAGAATATAGAAAAAGGAAGTGGAAAACCAAGAGAAATAGAACAGGCAAAAAATATTGAGCGCATCATTGACTCAAGACCCGGTGAAAAGTTTTTAATTCATTGTGGTTTTGACCATGCACTTGAAGGGACTCATCAGCATTGGGATAAAGCCATGGCAGGGAGATTGACCGAATATACCGGGATAAATCCTTTAACCATCAATCAAACCCTGTATAGTGAAAAAGGCAGTTCTACATTGAATCATCCCCTTTTAAAAGCACTTCAAATTACAGAATCAACTGTTTTGCTCGACAAGGACAACAATCCGTTAAAATATGAACGAGGAGAAGCCTACACTGATATCGCTGTTTTTCATCCTGTGACTCAATACGTGAATAACAGGCCAAACTGGCTGTACCAGAACGGCAATAAAAATGTTTCTCTGCCATTAAATGACATTCAAACCGAGTTTCCTGTACTGGTTTTGGCATTTAAAAAAGGGGAAGAAATAAATCAGGCGGTTCCTGTCGATATTACAGAAGTTACGGGCCCTGGTGAAAAATGCCATCTCGCGTTAATGAAAGGAGCTTATAAAATTGTGGTGACCAATGGAAAAGAGTCGTACACATTTGAACATGAAGTAAAGTAAAGGTTACAAGCACCCTATTACAAAATCTTTAGAAAGTCTGAATTCTATATTACTGATGCCCCTAAGGATTTACAAGACAGTCTTAACTGTAGATTTTCATGATTTAAAAAGAGTAACAAACTGATTGTTTGTTTGTCCTTAGGTATAAGATCAAACAATAATATAAAATACAATGGTTAGAATTTTTAAGGCTTTGTTGCCTCTTGTTGTAAATTCAGGGAATTCATTTGCTCAGAAAAGCATTGCATTTGCCATTTTTATGTTATTGGGCGTTTTTATGGCACAGCATACACGTGCCCAAAACAACAGTACCAAAGAAGAATTACCTGTTATCAAATCAAATGTATCATTCGTCAGCATTCGTGATGGTAAAATTTTCAAAAAAAACAGCTGGAATCTGGTTCCGGAGGCAAAACCTGATGTTTACGACGTTGGATTATTTGAAGGAGTGCCACAAAAGGTTACATTTTACACCGACATGGATTCAATCAGTTTCCTGGTTTCCCTGGGAAAATCATATGATTTTATTATCGACTGGAACGGAAAAAAGTGTCATCAGCGATTGGTTGGTCAAAAATTTGTGCCGGCAGCAGTTTTTGACGAAAAATACATTGAAAAGAGAAAAGGGAAGATCTTCATCAGCATTCCGGAAGTTTATGAGCTTGTAAACATCGCCATGGCAGTGAGTTCATTTGGCAAGGCGAATAAAAATTTCATTTATCAAAAATCCGGTTATTACAGAAATGTACTCGATTGGTTCGATAAATTCAGTAACCATGAATTTGTGTCGACTATGGATTCAATTCTTTCTCAGAATTCAGGATATTATGCGAGTTTGAAAATGAATGGTAAGGCCTTCATTTTTGATGCATCGGGTCATATTCAAAGAAGTGAAGTATTTGACAGAACAGGATTCAGAGATCAAAAGACAAATATGCTTTTGCCCTATATGAAGCAAATGCAATCGTTTGCTGATAAAAGTAACTTTTTGGCATTTTACCGTGAAAATTCAGAAACATACAACTATCAAATCAATTTTTACAAGGACTCGGTCAATATCCCTGAAATGCAAACCTGGTTGGAAAAAAACTTTCCAGGTGCCAGCACTTATGACACTTATAACATCATCTTATCACCTTTAGTTGCTTATAACCAGTCAACAACATGGTTCGAGAGCAATGGTTTCAAAGAATTGCAACCGCATATCAACTTCCCTTATCGACAAGATTTCAAAAGCCTGTTCCCAATTTCAAAAGTAGCGGAATACACTTATCGAGGCAATATTGTTTTTACAGAAATAAATCACGGGTACATCAACCCTGAAGGAGACAAATACGGTTCAAAGGTTTATGAGGCAGTGAGCAACAGGAACAAGTGGGTAGACAGTTCTAAAAGTGCCAACGGCTATACCGGTGCCAGGATATTTCATGAATACATGAACTGGGGATTGATCAGTTTACGGATCCTTGATTATGTTGAGGAAAGTGAGCAGGAAAAACTCATTGAAAGAGTAGAAAGAAGTATGGAGAACGGAAGAGGGTTTTTACAATTCAAAGCATTCAATCAAGAATTGATTGAACTGTATAAAAACAGAAAAGAAGGCAGTACTATCGCCGATTTATATCCGCAAATACTGGCGTGGTTCGAAAAAAACAATTGAAAAAGTGAGCCAGATGCAGGTAGCTCAATCCGAATGATGACTCCTGGCAGAAGCCAGCCCTCTTGAATTTCTAAACCGTATTTAGAACGTTTAAAGAATGTAACAAATCAAATGACCTTGCGTCTTTATGATAACCGTTATTTTTTCATGCTGCAATCTTCATCACAATGCCAAATAGACCTATTAAGTATCCTCCAGACAGCCACCATAAACCCGCCAAGATATTTCGGTTTAAAGATCTGGGATTGGTCAAAGAGAAATATATGGCTGATCTCGTGGTTTTGGATAAAAATCCTCCTGAAGACCTTGAACATTTCAAATCTGTCCATGCAGTGATAAAATCAGGAAACTTTATCGGACAAAATGAGATTCAGACAGGTCTTAAAAATATCCGAAACCATCATATGAATCCGAAAAAGGAAGTAGAACCCGATGAAAACTTGCAGCGATCTTCATTTTAAGTTAACTTCAGAGACAATATTTTGAATCATCTAAAGACATATATATCATTTTCCCTTTTGCTGATATCAATTTTAATATCAGCTCAAACAAGTGATAAAAATGCATTCCTTCCATTTGAAAATAAGATGCTGGTCGTGATGAAGCCAACCGGAAAAATGATAAACGATCTTCCGGAAATGACCCTGGTTTCTGATACAACCTCATTAGATGCGAAAGTAAAAGGCATCATCAACCAATCATTTGTGAAAAACGCCATAAGGCTGTATTTCCTGGCAGAAACCTATTTATTCAATAAAAATAAACTTCAACAAATAGAACCGGCCTATTTGGCTTTGACAAAAAATGAAGGCGGATTTGCCAGGGTCGGATTTTATATCAAATCAGAAGATGGTCATATTGAAAAAGAGAATGTCCCTTATATTGACCTTGTTGAGAGCAGAATTGATGGCAGCATGGAAAGGTTAATGTCGGTCACCCAGTTATATCCTCATGAGATGGGGCATCTGATCTATGGAATGTTAAATCCGTGGAAAGGTGAAGAGAGTTCCAAGAGCCTTGATATGCATTATTTCTCGGTCAGAACAGATTACAGCACTGCCTTTCATGAAGGTTTTGCAGAACATATGGAAAATGTATCGAGAATCTTTGAAAAAAATGAGGCGCTGAAACAGGGTATATTTTCTGACATAGAAAAGACCAGAAGCAAGTCAGCGATTGCTGTAAAGGGATTTGAAAAAGATTTAACCCATCCATTCAGACTGGGGTATTTTAAAGTATCAATGCCCATATGGTATCAAAAATATGAGAACCTCAAAAGATATGACCACGTGATCAATGGTAAAGCCAAATTTTTGAATTCAAGCCCTGAACTGGATGACATCGAAGATCGTTTAACCTTCAGAAATGCCGGGATTCGATTCAGGGAAAAAGACTTGCGAAATTATGTTCAAATGCTTTCTACGGAAGGTGTGATCAGTACATTTTTCACACAACTTACTCAAAGTGAGGCCGCCCAACACTTTTTAGAGGCTGACTTTTACAAACCCTTTTTAAAGGATACTTCTTTGGTCGTGAATGCTCCAAAAGATATTTTTTCCCCAATGGAAAATCAGTTTCTCAAATACTTTACCGTGTTTCATGAACATATGGACAGCAACTCCTCCGGATCAGCCTTTGTTGATTTTATGGAAGGGTATTTGAATGCCTTCCCTTCTGAAGAAGTGATCGTAAAAAAAATATTTAAAGAATCTACGGATCTGGAATATACCCGGAACCTTCCGCCTCAAATTTGGCTGATGGTAAGAAATCATAAGCATCGCTTGATTGTACCTGACCCTTTTGGTGCGTTCACCCTTCCTGTCTATACATTCGATCTGAACGCTGCTGAAACAGATGATTTGCTTACCCTTAAAGAACTTCAAAAAGAGGAGGCCCAAATGATTATTGAATACAGAAAAACAAATGGATTTTTTAACAGCCTTGATCAGGTAAATGAAATCAAGGAGATCTCAATGCAATCCAGGGCACTGATATTGAATTCCGAATATGACCAAGCCTATATCAATCAACTGAAGATGCCCGAACTAAATTTCATGGTATTGCTCACAACCCCTTTAAAGTATTTGGTCCTGCAGACCCTGCTTTATTTCATGCCATTGTTCGGCCTTATTTATTTTTTCTTTTTCCGCAGGGAAAAGCCTTCAGGCAAAAGAATATTATCCGTTTCTATGATCTATTTAATGCAATGGATGCTATTCGTTATTGCGGGTCTGATCGTTGCAGTTTCCCTGAGTCATCCTTTGTATTTTATCATTTTCATAAGTGTCCCTTTTTTATTCATCGGTGTACTGAAATACAAAAACAATAAAGTCAGGAGATATCGGTCAATTTTTGCAACATGCATGATGAGTCTGCTCATTTTACTTTCTCTTCTGTAAATGAATTTAATGGCTCATTCGTATTTTGACATCAAAAACAACTTAAACATTACAACTGAATCAAAGCATGAAGGGTTCTCATTCACTCAGGCTTGTGATTTAAATTTTAGATTGAAACCAAAACACTTACACTATGATTTATAAATTCATCTATTTTACCCTTATCGTTTTGCTTAATTCATGTAATTTAAAAAAAGAGAATTCCGAAACAGCTCAGAAAAAAACCGGAATACACGCTTATATCAAGGATTCAGTGATTCATAAACCTGTTAAATTTCATCCCGAAATTGTTTCTACTCACATTGATAAATTCAATACGAGTTTCAGCCCTGCCGGTGATACCATATATTATACGGTTACATCGCAAAAATTAGGTTTGACCGGAATTGCATTTCAAAAATTTGAGGATGGAAGCTTTTCTTTACCCGAATTCGTGCCATTCGTATCAGCTGATCTGCCCATGGCAGATGTTCAGATTTCACCTGACGGAAAATTAATGTTGTTTTCCACTTTTAAAGATTATGAAGGAAAACCGGAAGGGTTTAACTTTAATATATGGTCGTCAACCTTAAAAAACGGGACATGGCAGGAACCCGAACCCTTTGGCCCGCCAATTGCTTCCGAAGGAAATGAGTTTTATCCTGTGATGACAAATAACAGAAATATTTATTTTAACTCTGATAAAGGAGGGAATTCTGATATTTATGTGTCACGGTTCCAAGATGGAAAATACCAGGAACCTCAGCGCCTTCCAGATCATATCAATTCACAGAACAGAGAGGCAGATGCGTTTGTATCCATGGATGAGTCGTTCATGATCTTTGTAAGAGTTGACCAGCCTGACGGATTTGGCAACAGTGACTTGTACATTAGTTTTAGAGACAGCAAAGACCAGTGGTCCAACCCAGTGAATATGGGAGCAGATGTCAACAGCGACCAGGTTGATGGCAGCCCTTATGTTAGTCCCGACAATAAGTATTTGATTTTTACATCCGGTAGATTGCCTGGAGGTTTAAAGGAAAAAGCGGTTCAGAGCTACAGCAATTTTAAAGACATTGTTTCTTCAAGCAAAAACGGATCTTTGAATTTTTATATCATGAATCTAAATTTGGAAGATTACAGAAACTCATTAGAAGAGAAGGCGACGATTCAATGATTTAAAACATGAACAACATCCTTCTCGTCTGCCCCGTTCAGGTGCGAAATTCAACACAAATCTTTACCTTTGAATTAAAGATCAATAGGACCCAGGAATATATTTTCCCCGTTTGAATAGGGATCGAACTATCGAAACATCATCCAAGAACAGACAAGATGCAAGGGTCCCAATACAGATCGTTTAACTTTTAATGATGAAACCATGAAAAACAAAAATAATTTAGCCGCCGGGATTGCTATCGGAATCGGGGTGGGAACAGCCGTAGGGGTTGCCACCAATAACCTGGGCCTCTGGCTCGCGGTGGGCATCGCCATAGGAGTAGCTATTGGAACAAGCCTTATGAATAAGGGTAAGAAAGGTGGTAATCAAAAGTAAAATCTGAGAATCAAAGGTCAATGAAATACAACCCATATACAAAAGATGCAGCCCGTGTTTCAGAAATCGGACTTGGCGCATGGCAGCTGGGAGCCAATTCAGGCTGGGATGACATGACAGAAAATGAGGCAGTCAATATGGTTCACAAATCAATAGATTTAGGGATCAATTTTTTTGACACAGCTCCAAATTACGGACTGGGAACAAGTGAATTGAGACTGGGTAAAGCGCTGAAAGACTATGACAGAAGTAAAATTGTAGTCAATACAAAATTCGGGCACACAGATTCAGGGGACATGAACTACAGTGCGAATTACATTCGGGAATCTCTGGAGGGCAGCTTGAAAAGGTTACAAATGGATTATGTTGATTCACTGATCATCCACAACCCTCCTTTTGAAAATCTCGATGGCAATAAGAATGATCATTACCACATTCTTGAACAGCTGAAGGCAGAAGGAAAAATAAAAGCCTATGGGGCATCTTTAGATACTTATGAAGAAATGAAGTTATTGATGGAGACCACCAACAGCAAAGTCATTGAAGCCTTCTTCAACATACTGCATCAGGATGCCGCAAGAGCCTTTGACCTGGCAGTAACAAACGAGGTCGCCATCATTGTTAAAATACCTCTTGATTCTGGATGGCTTTCGGGTAAATATGCTGCAGAAAGCACTTTTAAAGACATCAGAAGCCGCTGGTCAAAACAGGATATTCAAACCAGGGCGGATCTGGTCAGTAAGATAAAAAGCATCATTGGTGAAGAGGCGCATTTCGCTCAGACTGCCATTGCATTTTGTCTGGCCTATGATGCCGTATCGACTGTGATTCCTGGAAATTCCACTTTGGAACAGTTGATCAGCAATGTAGAGAGCACAAAAAAACCCCTTTCGATCGATCTGGTTAAACAGTTGGAGACATTTTACCAACATGAGGTGAAAGGCCTCAAGCTTCCCTGGTAATTTTCGGTCCTAAAAAGAATTGAAAAAGGTGCACCAACTGAATCTTCTTAGTGAAGATGCTCCGAAAACTCCAGCCGGGGTAATAGGGTCAATTTGCCCTTTTGAATTCTTTGCATTTTACGAATCACCTTATCCAGCATCCTAACGGCCTTTTCAATATAAGGCCCTTTATTCAGCATCACACAATCTGCACGCTGTGCCATGGCGATGTCTGTAATTTCTGCTCTTGTCGGAATTCCTTTTTTAGCCAAATTCTCCAGAACCTGTGTGGCCCAAACCACCGGTACATGCGCTGCAGCGCATAGCTGCAAAATCTCTTCCTGGATCGTTGCAAAATTCTTCCAACCCAATTCTATGGCCAGATCTCCTCTTGCAATCATGACTCCCACCGGATAATTTTCCATGGCTTTTAACAAAATACCCGGTAAATTTCTGTAGCCCTCTTTGGTTTCAATTTTTAAAATGATACCTAAGGCTGCCTTGAGGTTATTCAGTTCGCTGATCAATTCCTCAACATCTTTTTTATTGTTGACAAAAGAAAAATTAACAACATCGGCATGAAGCGCAACAAATTTTAGATCTTTTTTGTCTTTTTTGGTCAACCCTTTAACACCCAAAACACTATTTGGCAAATTAATACCCTTATCAGCTTTCAGTTTTCCTCCTCTCTTTTTTGCATAAGTAATTTCAATAATTAAATGATCCCTATGATTTTCACGAACGATTCCTTCAATTTTACCATCATTAAAATAGATCAGTTCTTCTTCATTTACTGAATCAAAAATCTCAGGCAAGGTACAGGATATATGGGCCATTTCTTTTAAATTACCCTCCTGATCATAAACTGCAGGTTCACCGAGAATGGCTTTTTTATCCAACCTCAAAAAATCACCCTCAAACAAAAATATAACTTCCTCCAATGGCAATAATTCCTGAAGGGTATGAATTTCTTTCCTTGATTTTTTTTCCAAAAAAACATTTAAAAAAGTTGCAGGGGTTATAAAGGCAGAATCACTGCAAGAGGCCCACCTTCCTTTACCTTCTTTTTTATCGATATAAATACT
The DNA here is from genome assembly GCA_024644745.1 of Flavobacteriaceae bacterium. Lineage (GTDB taxonomy): Bacteria > Bacteroidota > Bacteroidia > Flavobacteriales > Flavobacteriaceae > Lutimonas. Next base: position 2,998 of record JAHEHF010000019.1, on the reverse strand, counting down.
GCACTTTCTGTCACGTGAATCCCTAAAAATAATATAAGACCCTTTTTTCGTTTTCCTGAGCCACTTTTTGTTCACAGGAATGATGACGTCATATTCTTCACCTTTTGGGGGCATTATGGCATAGGGAGCGAGCCAGATCTTAGCCGGTTCTGTTACCTGCCCGATAGCATTTTTTCTTGGTTTGATATGAATGACCTTAGGGCCGGGTTTCATTTTACCTGTTCTCAGTTTCGGTCCACCTAAATCCATCATGACTTTGCAATCCCCTTCATGCCTCCTGACATGGTCAATAATTTGCTTCCAGATTATTTCATCATCATGAGCACAGTTGATCCTCACACAGTCCATTCCCTGCTGTATAAGTGACTGGACAAAACTTTCATTGGTGGCGGCCTCCGTGGGTTGGGTCACCAGTATGGCTGTTTTCCTTTTGTTCATTATCTTTCCAAAAAGTGCCTCTGAATTTTCTCCACGAATTTTCTGAACCTCCAAATTATTAAGATGCCCTTTTTCTTCATCAGGTAATTGATAACCGAGCAAGCTGTAAACAATAGTTCTCAAATTCAGCAAACTGTATAGAATATTCTCCTGGGATTCAAGTGCAACAGGCATTCCGATATCTTCGAGCTTCTGTTGAAAAACATCTATATTAAAGGAGCGGAGGGCTAAATAATGAACGAGGTTCTTTGCGCTATGCATATAGTTCGGATGCACATTGTTGAGCTCATTTTTGTACTTAAGCTCGCACTCATAAATTGTGTCAATTATCGAACTGAGCGCTACAACAATTTCTTGCAATTTGTCTTTGGGGAATCGCATGACCAACAATTTATGTTACCATAAATTTACCACCCTTTTTTTAAAATTACATCATATTGCGATCAAATAATACTAAGCTGTGTATCTTTGGTAGATCAATAAGCCATTCAAATGAAAAAAACCAGCCCCATTTCCCAGTTAAAAAATGATTTTCCCGCAAGTGTTGTTGTATTCTTTGTAGCGCTTCCACTATGTTTAGGTGTGGCATTGGCAAGTGGCGCCCCCTTATTTTCAGGGGTCATTGCAGGAATTGTGGGAGGTATACTTGTAGGTGCCCTTAGCGGATCCAAAATTGGGGTAAGCGGGCCGGCAGCAGGATTGGCAGCCATCGTTCTGAGTGCCATAAGTACCTTGGGTGGATTTGAAAATTTTTTGGTAGCTGTTGTCTTAGCCGGAATTTTTCAAATTGTTCTTGGTTTTTTAAAGGCAGGAGTCATTGGATATTATTTTCCTTCATCTGTCATTAAAGGCATGTTGACAGCCATTGGAATTATTATTGTTTTAAAACAGATACCACACTTTTTTGGTTATGACACAGATTACCAGGGAGATTTGACTTTTATGGAAGCTGACGGTGAGAATACTTTTACCGCCATTTTTAATACCATTAATCACATAAGACCCGGGAGCGCATTGATCGGCATAATTGGACTGGCTGTATTGATATTTTGGGATAAGGTATTGTCAAAAAAAGGCAGGATTTTCCAGTTGATCCAGGGCCCTTTGGTAGCTGTTGTATTGGGAATCGTCTATTATATTCTGACCAAAGATCATCCTGTGTTTGGAATCACAGCGGCTCACATGGTCCAAGTGCCTGTCTCTGAAGATTTACAGGCATTTTTAGGTGTATTTACTTATCCAAACTTTGGAGCGATCATGGATTCCGAAATATGGATCGTTGCTTTCACGATAGCTCTGGTAGCAAGTTTAGAAACCTTATTAAGTGTTGAAGCAACTGACAAACTGGATCCGGCAAAAAATGTGACTCCCACGAATCGTGAGTTATTTGCACAAGGTGCCGGTAACATTTTCTCAGGTATGATAGGTGGATTGCCTATCACACAGGTAATTGTACGTAGTTCGGCAAACATCCAATCAGGAGGTAGCAGCAAGTTCTCAACCATAATGCACGGTATATTATTACTCACATGTGTATTGATCATACCTACTGTCTTAAATATGATACCATTGTCTGTTTTAGCAGCAGTACTATTGGTGGTCGGTTACAAATTGGCGCAACCTGCAACTTTTATGAAAATGTATAAATTGGGAAGAAAGCAGTTTATTCCCTTTATGATAACGGTTCTGGGAATTGTTTTTACCGATCTTCTTGTTGGAATTGGAATGGGGCTTTTGGCCGGAATAATTGTCATTTTATTCAAAAGTTACAAAAACAGCCATTTTCTGCATAAAGAAGGTGAAGATATTGATGATCGTACGGTTAAAATGACCTTGGCAGAAGAGGTTACTTTTTTCAATAAGGGAGCTATTCTGATGGAATTAGAAAATATTCCCGAAGATTCGCAATTGGTTTTGGATGTGAGAAACACGGTTTATCTGGACCATGATATTGTCGAAATTCTGGATGATTTTACAATCAAGGCAAAAGAAAGGAATATCGCTATCAAGTTGGTTTCTGAAACTGGAGAATTTTTAAATCTCCGGAGTTATCTGGAATTCTTTCAGGATAATAAAGCCTATTAAGTTTCGGGAGGAAAGCATGGATTCATTGCTTCTCAATAAGGTGAATGGAATTCGTAAACTTAAGATTATAAGGATTTTGATTATGACAAATAAATATTTTTAATATTTACTCTATTCTGTTTCAACATCAATTTAAAGGCTCAAATTATAAGTTATAAAATCACTTTGAGAACTGATATGCAGGAGTTGAGCCACAATCGTTAAGTCTTGTAAGAAGGCGATTTTTGACAGAAACATTTCTTAACTCAGGTCAACCAATTTTGAGATGATAACCTATAAATTTGATTGTATTTTAATTTAGCACTCTTTTTAAATTAACATTCATGAAAAATAATTGGAGTACATGTAGCTTAATTATCAGCCTATTTCTAATGCTGACAGCCTGTAAAGAGATGAGTGAAAAAGAAACCGACAAAACTGCTGGAATAAATGGTGGCTTTGAAATTATTGAAAACAACTTGCCGGTAAACTGGTT
>JAHEHF010000072.1 GCA_024644745.1 Flavobacteriaceae bacterium | reverse complement strand
CGATAATTTGATCATGAGGTTTGACCTGGTAGGTTCTGGAGGGGTCTATTCGAATATTGAGGATCTTTTCTTATGGGACCAGAATTTTTATAAAAATAAGCTCGGGAAAGGAGGACAGGCAATCATAGAAAAAATGCATTCTGAAGGTTTATTGAATAACGGAGAGAGCAGCGGATATGCATTTGCTCTTAACAATGGTACTTACAAGGGGCTGAAAACGGTGAGTCACGGGGGGTCACTGGCAGGGTATCGAGCCCAGTTGATGCGTTTTCCTGAACAACATTTTTCTGTGATCATACTGGCCAACAGGGGAGATGCAAATCCAACCGCCATGAGCTATCAGGTTGCTGATATTCTTTTGGAGAATGAATTTATCACAATTCCAGCGGAAAAGGAGGCTGAAAAGGTTGTCAATGTTGCTGACGGATCACCTGAATATGCCATGAAGCAACTAACCGGGACATATGAGCTGCAACCTGGTGCATCATTGGAACTGAGTATTCAAAATGATTCTCTTCACGTACTTCAGAACTGGAACAAAGCGGCATATACTATTGTTCGAGCTGAAGGAAATACTTTCCAAATGCCGGGTAAATCTGAGGTTCAATTTTTATTCTCTGATTTGAAAAATGATCAGACCCAGATGCTCACAATTATTCAAAACGGAAGGGAATCGAACTGTAAGCGAAAAATTGAGATGAAAAATGATGATATTGATCTGGATGCTTACACAGGTATTTATTATAGTAAAGAGATAGATGCCAGGTATCGTTTTTTTATAAAGGATGAAAAATTGCAAGTACAAATTGCAAATAATGAACCTGTTGAGCTGGATGTTTATGGAATAGATCAATTTGTGTCGGGGAGAACATTGGTACATTTCAAGAGGTCAGAAGGGGTTCTCAATGGGTTCGATCTGGATGCCGGGCGCGTCAAAAATTTGAAATTTGAGAAGTTATAGAACTGCGCAGAGAGGAATCGAATACTAAGGATAAAAATAAAGCTCATGTTGAATGAAATTATAGGAACCGTATTACAAATACTTGTTTTTACTTTAATCCCATTTTTAGTTTATCTGATCAAATACCGAATGGTTAAGGGATTTCCGGAGTATGTCGGGTTAAAAAAATCAACCAAAAAGGCAAATTATTTGGCAGTTTTTGCCTCTTTGCTCTTTGCCGCTCCAGCCCTGATTTTAATAATGGTAAGTGATGAAATTAAAGCAGTCATGTTTGATCCGGAAAGTGTTACAGGGAAGATAAGACAAATGGGTTTTGGAGTCAGTTCCTTATTTACGCTGCTCATGATCGCCTTGTTGAAAACCTCATTTGCTGAAGAATTATTGTTCAGGGGTTTTTTGGCAAAAAGACTTATTGCTGTTTTGGGCTATACAAGAGGGAATGTGATACAGGCGTTATTGTTCGGGATCATTCACACGATCTTATTTACCATGATTACGAACAATCCTGTTTTTTTGTTTCTTATTTTTCTGATACCTTCACTGGGTGCTTACGTTTCCGTTTTTCTCAATGAAAAAGTGGCCAATGGGAGCATAATTCCGGGGTGGATCTCACACGGGCTGGCCAATGTTCTGGCTTATGTGATTGTTGGCTTTGTGATATGACGAAACCGGATGCCCGATGTTTTCATAAAAAAACACCCAACCTGTTAATTTTGACATTTCAACGAAAGGATATAAAGAACTTAAAATAAAATCAATGAAGAAGCAACTAATCATTTTTTTGTTTGGTATGACTTTGAGTTATACAGCCCATTCACAGATCGATTGTCCTTGTTGTGGTGAAGTACATAAACAGTTCGACTTCTGGATCGGTGACTGGAATGTGCTCGATACTGAGGGTAACCAGGTAGGGGAAAATCAAATTTCAAAAATTGAAGGCAATTGTATCTTATTGGAACAATGGACAGGTGCCAAAGGGACAACAGGAACAAGTCACAATTATTACGACCGGTCAGACGGGACCTGGAACCAGTTATGGATAGATAACAAAGGAAATGTTTTACAATTAAAGGGCCATCTGAAGGATGGTAAAATGGTCTTGAAAGGTGATTTGAAAAAGGAAAAGGAACAATGGGTCTATGATCAAATTACATGGTCTCAGAATCAGGACGGGACCGTTTCCCAGTTATGGGAAGTTTTTGACAAAAATGACAAACGGATCAAAACACTTTTTTTAGGCATTTACCACCGAAAAGAATGACATTCAGAACGGAGCAGGCCTTCGGATGGTCAGATGGGCACCTCATGTATCAAAAATTATATTTCATTTATTATTTTGCGAATATAAACCAGGTTCTGCAGGCCCTTTTTTCATGATGACGTAACTTAGATGGTCGGGTTGCGTCCAACAAACGTCATCAACATTCAAATACTATGGGCCATTTTTTTTACAATTCCAAGGAGCTGCGATTGAGGGCAGGTTGGCGAATTTTTTTATTTCTGTTTTTGTTTTTAGGGTTTTCGACTTTAATATTCGCCATTAAGCCGTTATTCGGGCCGATCACAAAAAGAGAATTCACAGAAAACTACAGTCTTTTAATGATCTTCATTTTAGCATTGGGGGCTTCAATAACGGTTCCCATATCGAGAAAATTTCTGGATAAAAAAACCTTTGTTTCATTAGGGCTCATTTGGAATAAAAAAGCATTATATGATCTTTTGTTCGGCTTTTTCCTGAGTGGTTTCATGGCCGGACTGATTTTTTTGGTCCTCTCTCTTTTCGGATTCATCAGCTTTGATGGCTTCAATGAATTTAAAAGTTATCAGACTGAAACAAAAGGATTTGATTTTGTTCATTTCATGAGTATTCTTTCCCTGGCTTCCTTTGCCATTTTGCTGGTTGAACATATTTTTGTGGGTTACTGGGAGGAGCTCGTATTCAGGGGCTATCTGTTTCAAAATATGGTCGATGGTATGGGTAATAAAATTGCCATTTTCATCTCTTGTCTGATCTATGGCCTCATTCATGCCATGAACCCCAATGCCGGGTTGCTTTCCTCTCTTATAATTGTCTTGTTTGGATTTATGCGCATCTATGGGTATCTGCTGACAAATATGTTATGGCTTTCTATGGGAATGCATGTGGGCTGGAATTTTTTCCAGGGGCCTGTATTCGGTTTTCATGCCAGCGGTCATGAGATGGTTACTGTGGTCAAGCAGACAGACCTTGGGCCTGCGTGGCTCAGCGGGGGTGATTTTGGTCCCGAAGGCAGTTTATTGATCGTTCCCGTCATATTTTTGGCATTGTGGATCATGCGGTTGTATTCAAGAAAACAATAAATAAGATGAAAGACCGGGAACTTAAAAAGAATTACGGTTGCTGAATGACATAGGCATACCGATATTGCGCATAAATAATTTTTCGATTTCCCATTTGGTGTTGATAAAATCGTATTTTTAGAAAAATCAATATTTTTTTACATGTATACGAAAAGCACATACAACGCCTGGCAAATGGCGAAATGGACGAGGTTTGAAACATTTTTATTTATAATAATTGGCTGTTTCTGGGTTGCTGCCTATTTCTTTTTGGACCTGGACTGGCTCAGGATTCCCTGGACGCCATTGGCTTTGATCGGTACGGCAGTAGCTTTTGTGATAGGTTTTCAAAATAATGCCGCCTACGGCCGAATTTGGGAAGCCAGAAAGATCTGGGGAGGAATTGTAAATGCATCAAGAACCTTCGGAATACTTGTTCGCGATATGGTCACAAATGAACATGCCAGGGTCAAAATAACGGAGGAGGAGCTCCATATGAAAGTACAGTCCCTGACTTACCGTCATATTGCATGGATGACCGCTTTACGTCATGCCATGCGCGTTTTAAAACCATGGGAAACCACCTCCGGTCATAAAACAAATACTGAATGGGGTATTTATCCGCCGGAGCGGGATACTTCTCTTGAGGATGATCTGAAAAACTACCTTTCTCAGGAGGACCTGAATTATGTTTTGGAAAAGGACAACAAGCAAACGGCTTTATTGTATCTGCAATCCAGGCACCTGAAACAGTTGAAGGAAGGAGGGTATCTTTGGGAATTTTCTTTTCTCGAACTGGAAGTGGTGATCAAGGACCTCATGGCCCTTCAGGGGAAAAGTGAACGGATCAAAAACTTTCCCTATCCCCGTCAGTTTGCGACGCTCAATCATTTGTTTATGTGGATCTTTGTGATGTTGCTTCCCCTGGCTTTGGTTCCTCAATTTATGGATCTGGGAAAGAACATGAGTGATACTTATCCAATTATAGGTGAATTTTTCATTTGGTTTACAATACCGTTTTATTTGGCCGTTGCCTGGATATTTCACACGATGGAAAGAATTGGCCGCACAGGAGAGAATCCTTTTGAAGGAACAGCAAATGACGTTCCGATTTCGACAATTGCAAGGGGGATAGAAACCGATCTGAGACAGAATCTCGGTGAATCAAAAGATCAGATTCCCGAACAATTTCCACAACGGTTCCATGTTCAATTTTAAAGGTTCGATAGGGATTATGGATTTGAATTTTTCTCCTCATCAGGTGAAAATCCTTATTGGTTTTTGAACCAACTCTGTGAACTGTTTGCTCTTGTTTTTGATTCTATGCTTTGATCATGAAATGGGCAAGGTCCTGATTCTGTTCTTTTTTCATAACTTTAGCCTTCAGCCAGTATAAAAAATAAGATTTATGATCAAAATTGGTATTGTCGGAGGTTCAATTGCCGGTTGTTCAGCTGCTATTCTTCTGATAAAAGAGGGTTATGACGTCACAGTTTTTGAAAGATCGAATAAGGCACTTGTTGGCAGGGGTGGTGGAATTGGAACTTCAACTGAACTGATTGAAGAGATCGGGAAAATTGGACTGGTCGATCCGGATTTTACCAGTTTGCAGATCAATGAAATGCCTTTTGTCGGAAAAAGCAAAAGTTCAGAACCATTTGGGAAAAGGGCCTGGTCCCTGCCCATTGATTTTCGCGTGTTTCAATGGAATGAACTTTGGAAGAACCTGCGGAAAAAGGTTCCCGATTCGTGTTATAGGTCAGGCATGAAAATAATAAATGCCATTGTATTGCAAAATGCAAAAGTAGAATTGATTGCTGAGAGTGGTTTTAAGGATCAATTTGATTTGGTCCTGTTTGCGGATGGATATAATTCCTTGGGAAGAAAATTACTTTTCCCGGAATCACATTTGACCTACAGAGGCTATGTCTTATGGCGGGGATTGCTTCCCGAGGCAGAGGTGGAACAGGCCAGCCCCCTGAAGGAGGAGATTCTTCGTTTGTCGCATGCCGGGAGTCAGGGGCACACGGTTATGTATTATATCCCGAATCAGGAGGGCTCCGTTAAAAAAGGGGAACGGGTTTTTAACTGGGCCGCCTATGTCAGTATTCCTGAATCCGAATTGGATACGCTGATGACTGATCATCATGGACGCCTGAGAAATGGAACTTTGCCCCCGGGGGCTTTGAAACAAGAAAATGCATCCAGGCTCAAGGATTTTATCAGAAAGAATATTCCTGCACATTATGCCGAGATCATAGAAAAAACGAGTGACAGTTATATCCAGGTCATCTACACCCTTGATCTTGAAAGTTATTACAAAGATAAAATGTGCCTGATCGGAGATTCAGGTATGGTGATCCAGCCTTTTACAGGCTCCGGAGTATTCAAAGGGTACACCAATGTAAAAGAATTGATATCCTGTTTAAAGGAAAATGGAATCACAGAAGATGCCTTGGAAAGGTGGAGCCAAAGGCAGTTGGAAAATGGAAAAAGGCTGCTGGCTCTTGGGGAACAAATGGAAAAGGCCTTTATAAAGGAGCCTCTTGATTTCTCCGTTGCATCCGAGGAAAAAACGGCAGCCTGGTGGAAAGCCTCTGTGACCTTTCCGGATAAGTTCAATTATGCAAAAGACTGATTTCATGAAATGAATTCATTCCTGAAATGGAAGGTATAAATTTAGAGATATAGAGGGTCGACTTTGTCAAGTTCAAAGATATCCCGATATTGGATTGCCAAGCTAAAAAATACAATGATTAAAAATAAATGGTTTAAGAAGGTAGATCGAATGTCTACAAGAAAAGGGATCATCACCCTGTTCGTCGCAGCGCACAGTATCCTGCTGAGCATGATGCTTTTTACTTTTCCACGGATCAATGCCAAAATGCAGACCCAGGCCTTTGACTTGAAATCTTTTGGCTACAGTTCTGAAGAAGCCTTGGAGATGATCCGAAATTTGGATCAGGCTACCATTGATTTTTATATTTTCCCTCAACTCTTTTTACTTGATTTGTTGTACCCTATGTTGCTCGCGATGTTTCTAGCAGCGTGTCTGGTTCGGTTGATCAGGCTGACAGCGATTCGTTCGGATTATTGGTTATCTCATATGTTCATGCTGCCATTTGTTGCCATGTTATTTGATTATCTTGAAAATATTTCGATCTATTTCATGATTACCGGAGATGGAGATCCTTCAAATGGGCTCATACAGGCAGCCAGTTTTTTTACAAGGCTAAAATCAGGTTTTACCATGATCAGCTGGGTGATGATCCTCATTCTTTTTATAATTTATCTCAATAATAAGAGGCTTGGAAGAAAAACCACCACGCCCGAGGGATGAAATTCCTGTAAAAGACCTGAAAAGGTGTCAAGAAAAGTATGCATTTGGAAGTTCGAAGCCTTTTTTTATCTTTACTTAGAGTCCTAACTCAGTCTCTTATATGAGCTGAACTTAAGTGAACTTAAAAATATATGATTCCGATGATAGATGTGAGAACCCATCGAGGGAAGCGTTATACATATCGAAGCCATACCATCAGATACTTAAACTATATTTTTTTATTGTGTTGCTTATTAAATTCTTGTAATATGAAAACTGACCATCAATTGAAGCAGTCATGGAAGGAAGAGATTATGGAGACGGAACAGTCATTTGCCGAGTTGGTCAGGAAAGAAGGTATTCACGAAGCCTTTGTCCGTTATGCAGCGGCAGATGCCGTGCTTATGAGAAACAATAAACTGGTTCAGGGCAAGAAAAATATTGATCTGTTCTATGCCGGACAGTCCTCAAGAAACCTGAAATGGACAGTTGAATTTGTGGATGTCTCTGCCTCAGGTGATTTGGCTTATACTTATGGTCGTTACAGCTTTACAAGCGTCGATCAGGATGGACTTCAGAAGGAAGACAGAGGCGTTTTTCATACCGTATGGAAACGACAGGAGGATGGTTCATGGAAATTTGTTTATGATTAGAGAAAATGAATCATCTTCAAGAATGTGATTGATGTTAACAATAGAAAAGATGAGAAAATCCGATGACCAGGCAACTCAAGAGTTCATGGAGAGCTTAAAGGTGCTTGATTTAAAAAAGTACAAAATCCTTCAAAGCCTGCGAAAAATTGTTTTTATGAATTTTCCGAAGGTTGGCGAAAGGATGATGTATGGCGGAATCATGTTTTCTGAGCATATTGATTTCAGCGGCATATTCATTTATAAAAACCATGTTACAATGGAATTCAGTCATGGATTCAAATTTAAAGATCCTGGCGGGGTGTTGGAGGGCAAGGGAAAGTACAGACGTCATTTAAAATTCAGTAACCTTGACGAGATAGCAGCGAAGAATCCAGGATTTTTTCTGGAACAATCAAAGAAATGTTTAAATTGAGGCCCCGGTAGATTGAACCCGGTCATTTTGCCTTGCGTTATAACAGGATCTATTTATGAAAAACCAATTGATAAAGATAAAAAATCGTCAAATCTGGAAAACATTTGTGGCCTATCCGGCTGCGGCTTTTGTGATTTTGCAGGCGGTTGATTTTTTTATTATTAATTATGGTCTTGATGCGAAATGGCTCACATTAAGCCTGATCATTTTAACAGGGGGGTTTGTGATATCACTTCTTTGGAATTGGAATCACGGAGAAAAAGGAGTTCAGAAATTCACAAATAAAGAAAGGTTTCTTTATGGCCTCATTGCTGTCATCACCATACTTTTTGGAGGTTATTACTGGACAAACTCAGAGCTGAAAGGTGAAAGGGAGAGGCCTGGTGATGAATTGGTTTACAATAAATTGGCCATTTTACCATTTGACAATCAATCTGATGATGCTTCCCTCACATATTTAAGTGATGGCATTCCCGAAAATTTGATCAACCGTCTTTCGAGGTCAACGAACTTAAAAGTCCTGAGCAGAAACTCTACCTTTATTCTTGAAGATACCGACAGAAACTCCAAGGGTGTGAAAGAAAAATTGGGGGCCGATCTTATGCTGACCGGCAGAATTGAGCAATCCGACAGTATACTGACTGTGAATTGTCAATTGGTGGATGTCACAGAAGGAATACAGGTATGGGGCGAAAGAATATATTATGATCGTGAGGATATTTTGGAGCTGGAAGAGTCAATTATATCTTCCCTACTTGAGTCCTTGCCTGATTCAACTAAAAAGAATGAACAAGTAGAAAAAGGTACCGGCAGTTCCAACCCGGAAGCACAGGCTCATTTCATGAAAGGCAGGGCACTGAGTTATGGATCCACAAAGGAAGAAGCCGATAAGGCCCTGGATCATTTCAGGAAGGCCATTGAGATCGATCCTAAATTTGCGGCTGCGTATGTAGCCATAGCTAATGAGAAAATCATTCAGGCCATGTTCTCGACAGCGACCAGGGAGGAAATATTCAACGAAGCAAGGACTGCGGTTCAGACGGCTCTTGCCTTTGATCCAAATTCGGCTGATGCTTATTATGTTGACGGAGCGATTGAGTTTTATGGGAATCTGAATTGGGATGAAGCAGAAAAATCATATAAAAAATCAATAGCCATTAATCCTTACAATGCGAATGCTTACATTAGGTATTCGGCCTTTCTTGGAGCCATGAAAAGACATGATGAGTCGCTCATCATGGCAGAAAAGGCCATAGCACTTGACCCGATTTCAATTTCCAGTTTGCATAATTTGGGATGGGTGAATTTGATTGCAGATAACTTCGCCGAATCAGAAGCAGCCTTAAGTGAAGCCCTGGACCTTCATCCAAACTGGATATGGGGTTATGTCAAACGGGGTTATGCGCGATCCTTTCAAAAAAAATATGACCTTGCTGAAGCTGATGCTGAAAAGGCCAGGGAATTGATAGGGCCATGGGGATCGGAACTTTTAGAAGCGGCCATCATTTTTATCTATAACAACTGCGAGAACGAAACCATGAGGAACAAACTCATCAAACAGTATTTTGAAAAGGTCAACCGGGATAATTATCATGATCCTTTTGCTGTATTTTATGTGCATTACATCAATGGAGACATGGAGCTTGCCCTTGATTGGGCAGAAACAGCCCTGAAGGAAAAATCGCCCGGACTGTACCAGTTCAATATTGAACTTTTTGTAAAAGACGACCTCTTAAAGCATCCGCGTTTCATTAAAATAATGGAAGAGATCAATTTTCCAAAGGAACAGGCTTCATAGAGGGATGCAGGCTTTAAGCCAGGTTGAATACCTGGTTTTCCACTCCCAAAATCACCTCAAAGTCAATATGCTCCTTCCTTAGGTTCTCCTTGAACATGGTTTCCAGTTGCGCATCCGAATTTGACGGATCATGATGAAAAAGCACCATTTTCTTTACTTTTGAAAGCGAACCAAAACGTATGGCGTCTGTCATCGAACTATGACCCCACCCAACACGTGACTGGTATTCACCTTCAGTATATTGGGCATCATGAAATAAAATATCAGCATCCTTCGAGAGGTTGAAGCCGCTGCACCATTCATTTAATTCAGGAAAATGAGAGGCACCCAGGGCAGGTTCATGATCGGGCAAATAAGTTACAACTGAATCATTCAATTCACACCTGTACCCAACAGTGGGACCCGGATGGCATATGTATTCTGATTTTAATATAAAATCGTCAATTTCAAATGACGAGTTGTCAATCTCATGGATATGGATCGATGCTGGTAGCTCCTTCAGTCGAACCGGGAAAAACGGGGGTGAAAAATAACGCCTCAACCTTTCGATCAAACTGACGGTGGATCCTGCAGGTCCGTAGATATTCACCGTATATTTGGGATTATAAAACGGTTGAAAATACCCCAAACCTATAATATGATCTATGTGCAGATGTGTCAGTAAAATATTGATTTCAGAAATCTCCGGGTCTATGGCAAGGCCTAAGTTTTGAATACCGGATCCCCCGTCAAAGATGATACAAGTTTTTTCATTTTGGACCTCGATACAGGCAGTATTCCCTCCAAACTTCGTTTTTGTTGGCCCTGGGGAAGGCAATGATCCGCGACAGCCCCATATGGTAATTTTCATTTCTCAAGAGTTTTCCAAAATATTGCAATGGCGCCAAGAAAGCGATTGGGCCTGCCCATAATAGGGAAGGATGTGACAGATATTTTGTAGGTTGTTCCTCTGAGGCTATTGATCCAGAACTCACCATGGGCAGGAGTTTGTTCAGACAGTGTCTGAACAAGCGGCAATTTGGATGGAGGCAGGGAATTGCCTTTGTCGTCCTTGGGTTTAAAAATGGTAGACCACTCATCGACGGGCATGCTCCCCGTTTCTTCAAATTTCAAGCCTAGAAGTTCTTCAGCCGGCTCATTGTAAAAAATGAGGTTCCCTCCTGTATCCACTATAAATACTGGAATTGATAAGGAATCGGCCAATTGCCGGCTTAAGATGATTTCAATTTCCCTTGCAGACATTAGAACTTTTGAATTTGTGAATTAAGGGTGATTAATGAATAGCTGTTTTGTAGTGAAACAGGCCATTTCATAAACACGATTATTCGGCTCTGTTTTTAAAGGTAATAATAAATTATTATAAATTAAAATATTTTATATCAGTTCATTAGATATCATGTGGCAAGGTTGCAACACCTTGAATCAAGAGCAGTATTCATATGAACACGGATCACATAGGTGACCCAAAAAAGAATTATCTTTATTTTTGATGAAAATCTTGCGATGCATCATTTTTCTATGGATCGTATTTGTGTCGTTCAAAATACATGTTGATGTCAAAAGAGAAATTAAAAATCAATAGGAGCGAGGGGTTTGCGATATATCACGATCTGCTTATCGATGCTTCCATGGAACGGGTATTCCAGGCAATTACAAAACCTGATCAGCTGGTGGACTGGTGGCCTGAAAAATGCAGCGGGGAGCCCAGGATAGGAGCTGAATATAATTTTTATTTTGGTCCTGAATATGATTGGTATGCCAAAGTAATAGAGGTGAAAGAGAACAAGGCTTTTTATATTCAAATGACAAAGTCAGATCAGGATTGGAATGGAACCACTTTTGGGTTCGATTTAAACTGGAAACAGGAAAAGGTTCAATTACAATTCTGGCACAAAGGATGGCCTCAATGCAATGAACATTTCAGACGCTCTTCCTTTTGTTGGGCAATGCTATTGCAGGGCCTTAAGAATTATGCAGAAAAAGGATGGATCATTCCTTTTGAAAAAAGGGAATAAATATAGGAAATGTACAAAATCAACAGAACGAAATCGAGTTTCGGTTCCAGAATAATATTTAGATGATTGAAGCCCTGAAAGAAGCGTTTCCCATGGCATTAGGGCTTGCTCTTAGTCCCTTTCCAGTAATTGCCGTAATTATCATTTTAATGACGCCTCGGGCAAAAAGTAATGCTTCAGGCTTTGTATTGGGATGGTATTCTGGCATTTATGCGATTGGTTGTCTTATCTATCTGATTCCTGGACTTGAATCAAAACAAGGGGATCCCACAACGCTTTCAGGCGTCGTGAGGATTTTAGCAGGGCTCATATTGCTGATTTTTGCAATTCGTTTAGGGCTTCAGCGGCCAATAAATGATCAGGTGACCACGCCCAGGATCTTTGAAAAAATGGATACCCTTGATTTTTGGAAATCTTTTGCCTTAGGCCCTTTGTTTTCTGTGGTCAATGTAAAAAACATGGCCTTCAGTGCCGCAGGTGCAACAAAGTTGAACATGTCTTTGTCAGATCATACCGAATTTTTCATCAGCCTGGCCTTTTTCGCGTTGACAGCGAGCTTGATCCTGATCTTTCCGGTTGTTGTCTACATTTTGATGGGAAACAGAATTGAGCACAGGTTCCTAACGTGGAAAAAATGGCTGATTAAAAATAATAAGGTTTTACTCATGTTAATTCTTACCTTTATTAGTGTCATACTGATAAGAGCAGGAATCGCAATTCTCATACATTGAGTTTAGGATTTGTGCTGATTACAAGGTATCATATCCTTTTAGAAGAAGGGGTGGTTGACATTTAATTGATTTGTTTTTTTGACAAAAAAATGCAAAGAGGAAGCAACACATCACATCATACCGCTTTCCAAGGATTGACAGATGAAGAGGTCATTCAACAGCGGGAGTTAAACGGGTCGAACGAATTCGTTCAGATAAAAAATGATCTGTTGGAAAAGATCATTTCGATCATCAAAGAACCCATGTTCCTGTTATTGCTTGCGGCCTGCCTTGTTTACTTCTTTCTTGATGAGCATGCAGAAGCCTTTACTTTGGTGGGTGCCCTGTTATTTGTTGCAGGAATTGATCTTTACCAAAATTTCAGAAGTCAAAAAGCTGTAAAAGCTTTAACCCGCATTACAAGAAACAAGGCCAAAGTTATTCGCAATTCAGAGACCATTGAGATTGGAGTTGAGGAACTGGTAACACATGACGTCATTATTTGCACGGAAGGAACTGTTGTACCGGCGGATGGGATCATTATATCCTCTAATGACTTTTCAATCAATGAAGCCATTCTTTCAGGTGAATCTGCAGCCGTGGATAAGTTTGAATCTGAACGGATCATGCAAGGAACACTTGTCGTAAGAGGCTATTGTTATGCCGAGATCACTGCAGTAGGTAAACAGACTGAACTTGCCGGAATTGGGGCCTTGGTGGCCCTTAGCGGAAAAGAAAAAACACCACTTCAGAAAAAAATATCAAAGTTTGTCAGACTCATGCTGCTTGTAGGTGGTTTTGCTTTTTTCTTTGTTTGGATTTACCATGCCTTGGTCAGCGGTAACGTTGTTCACGGTTTACTTCATGGCTTGACCATGGCCATGTCAGTGCTTCCTGAAGAAATACCCGTTGCACTGTCGACTTTTATGGCACTTGGGGCCTATCGTCTGTTAAAACACGGGGTGATTGCGAGAAGCCCTGTGGCGGTTGAAACCCTTGGTTCTGCCACGGTAATCTGTCTGGATAAAACGGGAACCTTAACGCAAAACCTGATGAATGTTGCCCATACCTTTGCAATAAAAACAGGAGAGGAAATCAATTTTAATCTCGAACCAAAACCATCCGAAGTATTGGAATATGCCATGTGGGGGAGTGAAGAAATCCCTTTTGATCCAATGGAGCAATCCATTCATTTCCAATATGCAAATCTTTTTGAAAAGGATCTAAGAAAGAATTACAAAATGGTCAAGGAGTTCCCTCTGTCAGGTACACCTCCGGTAATGACACATGTATTTGAAAATAAGAATCATGAATATTTCATAGGGTGTAAAGGTGGTCTGGAAGGGGTTCTGAATTTATCAGACTTGGACAAGTTGCAAAAGGAGGCATCCTTGCGTAAAGGAATGGCCTATGCTCAAAAAGGGTTCAGGGTACTCGGAGTCGCGAAGGGAAGATGGGCCAATGAGGTACAGCGTGAATCGCAAGAGGACATTATTTTTGAATTTTTGGGCATTATTACTTTTCTTGACCCGATTGACCCTAATATTCCGGAGGTTGTCAATGGCTTTTACAATTCAGGGGTTGATGTAAAAATGATCACAGGAGATTATAAGGAAACAGCCCTTGCCATTGCAAGACAAACCAACATCAAAACAGACAAAATTCTAACCGGAGATGAATTGGCTCAAATGTCGGATTCCGCATTAAGTGGAGCAGTTTCTTCTACGCATGTTTTTGCAAGGGTCACGCCTCAAACGAAATTGAGAATCATAAAAGCACTTAAAAAAGAGGGGGAGGTCGTCGCCATGACGGGAGACGGCGTAAACGATGCACCGGCCCTTAAATTTGCGCACATAGGCATCGCCATGGGTAAGAGAGGTACAGAAGTAGCCAAAGGTGCTGCAGACCTGGTGCTGGCAAATGATGACCTTTCAAAAATGATCGAAGCGATTTTTCTCGGGCGCAGGATCAATGAGAACCTGACCAAAGCCATCCGTTATATCATTTCCATTCACATACCCATTATTATGCTGGTCATGCTTCCCATTTTTCTTGTTTGGCTTCCCTCGTTTCTTTTTTCACCCATTCATGTGATTTTTTTGGAGCTGATCATGGGGCCCACATGCTCCATTATTTATGAAAATGAGGCCATTCCTGACAGGTACTTGAGATCTCCCAAAAAAACGGGCAATGATAATTTTCTGAAATGGTCCGAATTATGGATTACAAGTCTGCAGGGACTGGCGATTACCATGGCTTGCGTTATGGCCGGATACCAGGCATACAAATCGGGTATGGATGAATATACAATAAGGTCTTATGTCTTCACGACCCTCATTTTTGCGAATGTTTTTCTGACCCTGGTCAACAGGTCTTTTGTGACAAGTATTTTTAAAACGATCACCTGGAAGAACAATCTGATACCCCTGATCCTGGTGATCTCAGTCTTTTTACTGCTGATCATATTAAATGTTCCTGTAGTAGCTACACTTTTTAAAGTTGCACCTTTACAGTTGCAAGAATACGGTTATCTCTTGCTGTTGGCCTTTATTGCCACTTTTTGGATCGAGCCGTTTAAATTATACAGGGGCTGAATGATCATCTGATCATAACTCCCGTCATGGCTGATTTTGCAAGTTACATCAGTCAAGAAATCACATGATTGTTGAATGGGCTAAAAACTGTATTTTTATCAACACCTTGATGCCGTGCCTCACATGCTGCGGATCAACATCAAGGATTAAGCAACGTCGAATCATATGGATCCGGCATTAATCAACCTATGATATGAAACAAATGCTGAATGTTTTATTTTTATCTGCATTACTGCATTCCTGCGCCGAA
>JAHEHF010000111.1 GCA_024644745.1 Flavobacteriaceae bacterium | reverse complement strand
CGCGATCCATAGTATTTCCTTTTTCATAATTGCAGTTTTTAGTTAGGGAGATCCTAAAAATTACATCTCACGCAGCAAAGATAAGCTATTTTTTTCTAAACCAAATATTTCGGATAAAACATTCAGATTATCAGCGATTTAGATTAAAAGTATAAAAAGTGGAATTTAAATTCTCCCTGTGTCCTGTATTCGATGGTTGGTGCCGGAATTTTAATAAAATTAAAGACATTGAACACGGTTTTAAGAAAATTAGAATTGGTAGGAATTTTGGTGAGGTCCAGGTCTACGCTTGTGAAAAACTGTCGGTAAGACCGAATTGGTGTCGGGGGTTGGGTGGATTCATCAAAACTGCCCTCTGGTAATCCATTGGCACCATAACCCACGGCAACATTGAGCCAGGGTGGAATATTACTTTCCTTAAAAAAGGATCTGAGATTCAAGGAAAGCCAATAGGTCTGACCATTATAATCTTTGAGCAATTGCTCAACAGTAGAATGGCCCAGTTTGTCGGGATCAAATTGGGCATAGTTTGATGTCTGAAAGGAAAATTTGAATTGTATTCTCTGTTCCTGCCACAACAATTCCTGGCCAATCAGCATTCCTGTTCCCAGGGCATTGGCAGCAAGATCCCCGGTTGAAAATCCCCATTCTTCTGAAAATCCGTCAAGAATCTCCACAGCGGTTAAAAACACAAATCCAAGAGGGGCACCGTAGATCAGTTGGTTCTTTTTGCTTTCACCAGCCCATGCCAGGGCATCCATCCCCATTTTCCCAATGTAATAAGCACTGAAGGCATGGCCGATTTTATCCATTTGCATCCACTGTCCGTTGTCATTGATCGAATGAAACCCGGATCTTTCATAATCTGCGTACCATGCCTCATTGAGGGCAACCAGTGCAGCCGTTCCCAAGACGGCTTCTGTGACATAAACGGCGGTTCTTCTGTTTGTATTCAGTGTGTCTGATCTCTGGAAAAACGGTGTTTTATGCTGAGCCTGTAGGCTTGATTTTCCAAATACAAGGAAAAGCAGTACAAGGGTGATTGTATGGTATGAATACTTGGTATAATTCAATATAGAATACTGTTTAAAAAGCTAAAAGGATTTACCTGTTAATGCCTTGCTGACTCACCCATTTCTGGTATGCTGAGGCATTTACATTGTGTTCTTTCAAGGTTTTTGCAAACTTGTGATGGCCAATTTGATCCACGCTGGCACACATATAATAATATTTGTGCTGTTCAGGGTTTAAGACGGCATCAATAGAAGATATATCGGGCATGCCTATAGGGCCAGGAGGCAAGCCGAAATTTACATATGTATTATAAGGCGAATCAATGTTCAGATCCTTGTTCAAAACCCTTTTAAATTCTTTGTCTTGTCCGTATTTTTCCTTCAGGGCATAAATTATGGTCGGATCCGCCTGAAGCGGCCAAAAATCTTTCAGCCGGTTGAGATAAAGGCCCGCCACCCTTCTTCTTTCAGATACAACTGCGGTTTCTTTTTGTACAATGGAAGCCAGGGTGTTCACCTGAACGGGATTGAGGTTTTGTTGCTTTGCCTGGTTTCTCCTTGAATCATTCCAGAACCTATTGTATTCTGAAAGCATTTTACTCCTGAAATTTTCAGCATTTGTATTCCAGTAAAAATCATAAGAGTTCGGGATGTACATGGCAAGGGCCGTCCCCTGGCTAAAGCCGTTGTTCTTCAGGAAATCCTCATCCTGCATGGCTTTGAGTAAGCTTGTGGAATCGGCTTCAATCTGGGAAGCGACTCTCCCGGCCAGTTTTTTGAAATCATCCTGGTTGTTGAAGGTAAGGGTGACTGTCTCTTGTTTGCCGCCTCTCAAATGATTAACCAGTTCATCATTGTTCATTCCTTCTGTGATCCTGAATTTACCGGCTCTGATCTTGTTTGAGTAATTTTTCTTCTCAGCCACCCAGATAAAACTCTTCTGATTTGAAAGATAAGGCGTGATTATTTTCACCAGCCCGTCAAAATCTGTATCCGTAGGAATGTAGATAGAGGTTGTCTCCAATACGTTCTTGTGATAGATTTTACGATAGAAGGTATAGGCGAACACGGCAGTGGCCATGACTATAACTGCCAGTATGATTGTGATCTTCTTTTTCATAAATGATTCGGGTTAAGTAATTGGAATCGTTCCACATCCTTATATTCTCCATTAGACTTGATCCAGTTTTTTTGGGTTCCGATGTGTCGATAATTTAATTTTTTAAACAAATTCAGGCTTTGTTCATTATGCGAAGGAATATTGGCATATAGCTGATTCAGGTCCAGGTGCAGAAATGCGTAATCTTTGAATAGGTCAAGCGCACTGCTGGCGAAACCCTTGCCCTGAAATGGCCTTAGGATCAATATTCCGACACCAGCTCTTTGATGTTGAGGATTGTAGTCAAAAAGGTCAATGAGACCCACGATAAGCTTATTTTTTTTATCGGTGATTACCAGCCTCAATTGCTTTGCCTGGTACAGGTCCTGATGCGCGTTATCAAGGTATTTGCGCAATAAATCTCTTGAGAACGGTACCTGGGTGTTACTGACCTCCCAAAGTGAACTCTTGTTTTCTATGGAAAACAGGAGGTCCAGATCATCAGGTTCCAGAGCCCTTAATTTCACTATATCGTTTTCCAATAGTTCCTTCATGACATTTCAATTTTTCCCTTAAAAACAAAAGTGGCAGGTCCCGTGAGGACTATGTTCTTGTATCCTGTGTTGTTTTTTTCAAAATGAATGAGAAGCTCACCTCCCAATGTCTGTATGTGGATCCTGTTTTCCCTTGTTTTGTTCAGATGAAAACTTGCCAGCGCAACTGCAGTGACACCTGTGCCACAACTTAAGGTTTCATTCTCAACCCCTCTCTCGTAGGTTCTGACTTTAAAGGTGTTTTCGTTTATTTTTTGAACAAAATTGACATTGGTTCCTGTGTCGTGATAAGGTGCTCCAAATCGAATCTCCCGGCCTTGGTTGAATACATCAATTTCGGATAAATTTTCTGTGTAGGCAATATGATGGGGTGATCCGGTATTTAAAAATACATGATCAGGATGCACCTCAATATGATCGACATCAGTCATTTGCAAACTTACCAGGTCCTGCTGGATCGTTGCACGGTACATTTCTCCTATGGCTTCAAAAGAGGTGTTCTGATCAAAAATCCCAAGAGATTTGGCAAAGGCGACTATACAACGCCCTCCATTGCCACACATCGAGCCCTCATGGCCGTCAGCATTGAAATAGATCATTTTAAAGTCACCCTGTTCTGAGTTTTCAAGCAGCATCAGTCCGTCTGCTCCGATACCGAATTTTCTGTCACAATAACGCCTTATCAGTCCATGGTCATTTTTCGGAAATGCCCCATTCCGGTTATCAATGATCACGAAATCATTTCCCGCACCTTCATATTTGTAAAAGTATGTCGTCATACTGCAAATGTAGGAATTATTGCATGAATTTATGGCTGTTAAATTATCGTTAAAGTATATTTTCATGGATGAATTCTTTTTAAATTTGAGGGTACTGAACTAAAAAATATGCTATTATGAAAAATTTCTTAAAAATATTTGCGGTGTCAGCACTGGGTGGAGTCATGACGCTGGGAAGTTATTTATTGTTTTTTGAGCATCGTGATGTTTCGATCGGAATTACCGAATCAAAGATGCCGGTGATGCTGCCTACAACATACGAAACTTTCAATGCGGTTGCCTCAGAGAATTCGGATTTCACTATGATTGCTGAAAAATCGATACATGCCGTGGTGCATGTCAAGAATTTATCGGTGGCCACAAGATCGAACCCTTTACTGGATTTCTTTTACGGGCCGTCAAGCAGTACTGAAAAACAGATTGTAGGATCCGGTTCAGGTGTGATCATCTCCTCAGACGGGCACATCATCACCAACAATCACGTGATCAAGGGTGCCACCAAGTTGGAGATTACACTAAACAATAAGGAAACCTATGATGCTCAGGTTGTTGGTGTGGATGAAAGCACCGATATTGCCTTGCTGAAAATAGATAAGAATGACCTCCCTTATCTCGCTTTTGGAGACTCTGATAATTTAAGGGTAGGAGAATGGGTCCTTGCTGTGGGAAACCCTTTTAATCTGACCTCAACTGTAACGGCAGGGATCGTGAGTGCCAAAGCCCGAGACATCAATATCATGAACAACAGTAAGGTGATAGAGTCATTTATCCAAACCGATGCTGCGGTAAATCCTGGTAACAGTGGAGGGGCATTGGTCAATATAAGGGGGGACCTCGTCGGGATCAATACGGCCATCTCGTCACAGACAGGTTCCTACATAGGATATTCCTTTGCGGTACCTTCCAATATTGCGAAAAAGGTCATCGAGGACCTTCTTGAGTTCGGGAATGTTCAAAGGGCTTATCTCGGGATCAATTATGAGGAGCTCAACAGTGAGAAAGCGAGCGAATTCGGGGTTGAAAGTACTGAAGGCGTCTTGATTACACGTGTTCTTGACAGAGGTGCTGCCAAAGAAGCGGGTCTGTTGCCCAATGACATTATAGTGAAAATGGATAATGTCAAAATAGCCAATTTTTCGGATCTGCAGGGCTTTTTGGGTTCTAAAAGACCGGGGGAAGTGGTCAGTGTTACTGTATTGAGAGATGAGCAGCAGAAAGTTGTAACGGTCAAATTAAAAAATCAATTTGGTAAATACGAATTTGAAAATTCTGATTTTTCTAATTATTTTATCGGTGAGCTGGCACCAATCTCCAAAAGTGAGGCCAACAGGT
>JAHEHF010000110.1 GCA_024644745.1 Flavobacteriaceae bacterium | reverse complement strand
GCCGTTGCAGAGAAAATACTGATTAAGATAGGGGGTAAGGCCTATGCCAAACTGACCATAGAAGAAATTCAAAGGGGTATTGCTAAAAAAGAAGTCAAGGGAAAGGTATCGGACCTGTTCACCACCCGAATGAAAACCATCATGATCATTGCGTTCGGGATTGCTTTCTTTCAGCAAATCACCGGGATCAATGCCATTTTTTATTATGCACCGACCATTTTTGAACAGGCCGGCGGCAGCACCGACAGTTCGTTTTTACAAGCTATTGTTGTCGGACTGACCAATTTGGTGTTTACCCTTGTTGCCATTCGTCTGATTGACAGGTTAGGAAGAAAACCCCTTTTGATTATAGGTACTTCAGCCATGGCCATAGCCCTGACAATGGCTACTTTGGCTTTTAACAACGCAACTTATGACGTCACCGATAATACCCTGGTAAAAATAGAAGACACAGAACTCCGGGAAGCACTCAAAGAAATTAACGGATCAAGCTTTAATTCTCAAAAAGAAATTTTTGAAGCTGTGACCCCGGTGCTGTCGGGCGCTCAATTGTTCAGTTTCAAGCGAAATGAAATAAAGCATTTTATCAGCATTGATGCCACCATGGTATTGATAGCCATTTTACTTTATGTGGCTGCTTTTGCCATTTCCCTGGGGCCGGTGATGTGGACCTTGTTGTCTGAGATATTTCCAGGCAACATCAAAGGCATTGCCATTTCAGTCGTCGGATTCTTCAATTCACTGGTGAGTTATACGGTAACACAATTTTTCCCCTGGGAACTCACCAACCTCGGTCCGACCATGACCTTTGCCATTTATGCTGCCATGGCTGTTTTATCGTTGCTGTTCGTGTATAAATACGTGATAGAGACCAAAGGAAAGAGTCTGGAAGAGGTTGAAGAACTGTTAATGAATTGATGTCAAAATTTATTCAACGACAGTTTGCCGAAAGTTAATATAAAGGATACTACTAAAAAATGAACGATGCATAAAAATGAGATATTTGTAGGAAACAATAAAACCTTCTTTGAATCAAAAGAAATTGAAGGAAAATTAATTTCGTTTGATAGCGAAAATTATTATAAAATTTCCAATAGTGATGCCATGAGACCTTTTTTCATGAGTATTGTAAGCGATTCCAATCACTGGATGTTCATCTCGAGCAACGGAGGCTTGTCAGCGGGAAGAAAGGATAGTGAATCATCTTTGTTTCCTTATTACACAGATGATAAAATAACGGAATCTGCCGAGATTACCGGAAGTAAAACAATTCTTCAAATTCACAGAGACGGAAGGACCTATGTATGGGAACCTTTTTCGAACAGGTATTCAGGGGTGTACAAAATAGAAAGAAACCTGTACAAGAACAGCCTCGGAAACAAAGTTCTTTTTGAAGAAAAGAACGAAGATTTGGGTCTCACTTTCAGATACCAATGGAATTCAAGCAATAAATTCGGATTTGTCAAAAAATCTACCCTGATCAATACTTCAGGGTCAGCCATGGAAGTGACCATTTTGGATGGCATTCAAAATATTCTTCCCTATGGCGTAAATACAGACTTGCAAAACAGCAGGAGTAACCTGGTCGATGCCTATAAGAAAAACGAACTGGAGGCAGAGGCGGGTATTGGCATTTATGCCTTGAGCGCCATCATTGTGGATAAAGCTGAACCCAGTGAAGCTCTAAAGTCAACAATGGTATGGTCTGCCGGAATTGAAAATGCAAAATACCTGGTTTCATCACTGCAAATAGATCATTTCAGACAAGGAAAGGAGATTGAACAGGAAGTCGATGTAAAGGCAGAGAAGGGAGCTTATTTTATTTGTTCAGACATGACCCTGGTACCTGAAGTGGACAATACCTGGATGATCGTTGCCAATGTGAATCAGACCATGGTGAATATCAGTGAGATATCCCAAATGAAAAAAAAGGGATTGGACCTCAGTGAACTGGTTCAGGAAGACATTGAGTTGGGATCCAAAAATTTAGTCGATTTAAATGCCTCGGCAGACGGACTGCAATTGACCGCTGACAAACTGGTGAATACAAGACATTTTGCCAACACGCTTTTTAACATCATGCGTGGGGGTATTTTTGATGACGACTATAAAATTGAAAAATGGGATTTTGTAAAATATCTTGAAATTGCCAACAAAAAAGTATTTAAGAAAAAGGAGGATCTGATCAAAGAGCTGCCTGAGGTTTTTGACCTGGATTATTTAAAGGCACTGGCCGCTGCTGATGAAGATAAAAACTTTAAAAGGCTCGCTTTCGAATACATGCCTCTCAAATTCAGCAGAAGGCATGGGGATCCGAGCAGGCCCTGGAACAAGTTTTCGATCAATACCACCAATGAACTGGATGGTTCAAAAATACTGGACTACGAAGGGAACTGGAGAGATATTTTTCAAAACTGGGAAGCTCTGGCGCATTCATACCCGGAATTTATTGAAAGTATGATTCATAAGTTTTTGAATGCAACCACTTTTGACGGTTACAACCCTTACCGTGTTACCAAAGACGGATTTGACTGGGAGACCATAGAGCCTGACGACCCATGGTCGTATATTGGGTATTGGGGGGATCATCAGATCATCTATCTCTTAAAATTTTTAGAGTTCATTGAGCACCATTATCCTCAGAAGCTCGCAACCTATTTTGATCAGGATATTTTTGTTTATGCCAATGTTCCATACAGAATCAAAAGTTACGCGGATATTCTGGCCAACCCCAAAGACACGATTGATTTTGACCATGAGGCCCATGAGAGAATTGCCCAAAAAAGATTGGAATTGGGAGCTGACGGGGCCCTGTTAAGAGATAAAAACTTCTTTATTTATAAAGTAAATCTGATTGAAAAATTATTGGCAACTGTATTGTCGAAGGTTTCTAATTTTATTCCTGAAGGAGGAATTTGGATGAACACCCAGAGACCTGAATGGAATGATGCCAACAATGCCCTGGTAGGAAACGGCGTCTCAATGGTTACGCTTTATTATCTGAGAAGATTCCTTCATTTCTTTGAAGGAATTGTCAGTAATACCCCTGACCAGGATAAGGAAATATCGGCAGAGCTGGCTGAATTTTTTAATAAAGTTTTTTTAACCTTTACGGAAAACGCACACATTCTTTCGGGAAAAGTTTCTGATAAAGAGCGAAAGACAGTATTAGACGGGCTGGGCAATGCTGCAGGTGATTTCAGAACCGGTATTTACGAGAACGGATTTTCAAGTGAACGAGATGCGATCTCAAAACTGGATTTGTTAAGGTTTTTGGATATTTCAAAGCAATATCTGGACCATACCATTGAAGCAAACAGGCGGGAGGACAACTTGTATCATTCCTATAATTTAATGACAGTAGAGAATGATTCAGAAGTCTCAATATCCTATTTACCTGAAATGCTCGAAGGGCAGGTTGCGGTTTTAAGTTCCGGATACATCTCCGGGAAGGCTTCTTTGGAGGTATTGGATGCCTTGAAAAACAGTGCTTTGTTCAGACCTGATCAATACAGTTACATCCTGTATCCCAATAAGGAACTCCCAAGATTTGTCGACAAGAATAACATTCCTTCAGCCAAAGTGGAGGCATCGGCTTTGTTGCAGTTGCTGCTGGCGGATGGAAACAACATGATTGTGGAAAAGGACATTCAGGGCAACTTTCATTTTAACGGATCTTTTAACAATGCCAACAGTCTGAAGGAAGCACTTTCAAAACTGCCGGAAGAACAATATGGTGAACTGGTGCAAAAAGATACCAACCTTTTGCTGAAAACTTTCGAGGAGATTTTTGATCATAAATCTTTCACCGGAAGGTCAGGAACCTTTTTTGGATACGAAGGGCTGGGATCCATTTATTGGCACATGGTTTCAAAGCTGGTTGTCAGCATTCAGGAAACCTGTCTGTTGGCCATTGAATCGGGCGAGGATCAGGTTACCATTGGTAAATTATTGGATCATTATTACGAGGCCAATGCAGGGATAGGGGTTCATAAATCCCCTGAATTGTATGGGGCTTTCCCAACAGATCCCTATTCACATACCCCTGCTGGTAAAGGAGCACAACAGCCGGGCATGACAGGGCAGGTAAAAGAAGATGTTTTAAGCAGGTTTGGTGAATTGGGTGTGTTTGTTGATGATGGAAAACTACATTTCAATCCTCAATTGCTTAAAAAAGAAGAATTTTTATCGGAGGCCGAAACTTTTCACTATATCGCGGTCGGCAAGGAATCTAAAGAAATTGAAGTTGCGGAGGGTTCCCTCTGCTTCACCTATTGCCAGATTCCGATCATCTACAAGCGAGCCGAACAGGAGGGAATGCAGCTGGAATATCAGAGCGGAGCTATTGAAGAGACGGAAAGCCTGCATCTCGATGCAGAAACAAGTAAAAAAGTATTTAAAAGATCCGGAGAAATTCAACGGATCACAGTAGCTGTTAAAAAATAGTAATCCCTATGAAATATAATTTAAAAATCCTGGCACTATCAGTTATCGCTATGGCAGTGATGGGCTGTGTTAAAAAGTCTGAAAAAGAGACTGAATCTGAAATGAACGACAAAGAAGTGATTGAAGTAAAAGACCTGACGGCTGCAGAGATTCTCGGAAATCCGGAATACCTGGCCATTTCTTATGGTGGATACAGGCATGTTGATCACGATATTGAGCCTACCATTGAAGAGCTGAAAGAGGACATGAAATTATTGTCTGTCATGGGGATTAGAATCGTGCGTACCTATAAAGTGCACCTGCCACAGGCAGCAAATCTCTTGAAGGCGATTTCAGAATTGAAAAAGGAAGATTCGGCTTTTGAAATGTATGTCATG
>JAHEHF010000018.1:6235-45106 GCA_024644745.1 Flavobacteriaceae bacterium | reverse complement strand
TCTATTTCAATCTTGTAAAATAATATTTAACTTGTGCCTTATTAATTAATTTAAACCTAGACAAAATGAAGTTAGTTGTAAGCGAAATAAACCAATATTGGGTTCACTTTCAAGCCGGTCGAACCGAAAGTAATATTATTTACCCGCGTGTCATTATAAAATGTTATCACGATGAAGATTTTGTTGTGCAGGCAAATTTCTACCCCGATAACAAAACCCTGCCCGAAAATTATCACGATGTCAATTCAAAATTGGTATACTTGCGTTACCACCTGCACATGTATCCGCATATCATTGATATCTTAAGAAATGAAAAACCAATTTATTTTAGTTATTCCGACAAATCAAAATTAGGATATATCAGAACCGGGAAAGAGCCTGTTGGAGAAGGAGATAATGATGCCGATTTCTAAAATAAACGCTTTTTACACTAAGATGCATATGTTGCGCGTGTAACACACACTCCACAAATGTTCTTTTGTAGAACAAATGAATAACAACTTTATCCCTGAAAATTAAAAGGGTTGATTTGAAACAAAGGCCTTGCCATTTATGTTGGTAGAGGCTTTTTTCATTAAAACACATGGTCATTTCATTTGTGGAAACCTCGAACAAACAATCATTTGACTTTCGTCAATCCAGGTTCTAAGATCTAAATTTTACTTGTTTCAAAGCCACTCAGATTTAAGTGTAATTCGATCAAAAAAGAAAAGGCCAGGCAGTTGTGGGAGGTACTGTTCTGGCCTTTAGAATTTTGTTTGTACGTTCACAATTTAAATAAAATTTGGCATATGATCACTAAGTGACAGGTTTTTATGCCTCATATTGTAATTCACTGACACTCCAAACCTGTATGCCATATTTTAATTCCGACGAGCTTTGAAGTTTTTGAACCCCACTTAAATTCTTATATTTACGATTACCGTAAAAGAGCAAATGATCAACTTATTTCGAAATATACGCAAACAACTTGCCCATCAGAATCAATTCATCAGGTATTCCAGATATGCGATAGGTGAAATCATACTCGTGGTGATCGGGATCGTTATTGCCATCCAGATAAACAATTGGAATGAAGAAAGAAAGCTGACTAAAGAAGAATTGTCCATTTTGAACAATTTATCCGAAAACCTGATTTCTGCCTCAGTTCAATCCAAATATCATATTGGTGAAGAAGAAAAATTAATACAGAGTTTATTAAGTGCTTTGAATAAAGATACAGCAAAGATCAATGATTCCGTTTTCAAATATTTATTATGGGACTTTGAATCTGATATTCCTGTTATGAATTCTTATGCCGATTTAAAAAGCACCGGCAGAACTGCCCTGATCAAAAACAAGCACATTCGCGAAAGTTTTACGAATTTGGAAATCAGCATCAATAATCTGGAAAATTTAGTGAAGGACCGTTTGACCGTTCAACAAATACGAGTTGATAATATCGCCCATACTGAGGTTAATTTTGTTCGACTCATGAGCCTTCAGTTTCCAACGATTTCATTAGACACAGAAACCCTGAATGACTATACCATAATTCTGGATAAACCTGATATCAGAAATCTTATTGCCATAAAATTGGAACTCACAGAAGGCGTTTTGAAATACAGAAAGGACCTTCTGCACCAGATCAACGAACTTGACAAACTGCTTACAAATGAAATTGAAGCCCTTGAGCATTAAACCAAAATCATAAAAATTCATGAACAATCCGATCAAACAAATCGTACCCCTTGGGTTTCCATGGGAAACCAGCGATCCCTTCCTTTTTTGTGTACACCATGAAGATTTTTACCCTGAAGGAAATGAGAACATGGGGCCCCGTGTCTCTCTCGAAGGAAGAACCCTCGGAAATGACTTCAACATAAAAGATGGTTTCAGAATGTATCACGGAACAAAAGTCCCTGGTTTTCCTGCACACCCGCACAGGGGTTTTGAAACGGTGACCATAGCCAAAAAAGGATTGATCGATCATTCGGATTCTCTCGGAGCTGCGGGCCGTTTCGGCAATGGTGACGTTCAGTGGATGACAGCCGGCAAAGGCGTACAACATTCGGAAATGTTCCCCTTGCTGAACCTGAAAGAAGCAAATCCTATGGAGCTTTTTCAGATCTGGCTGAACCTTCCCAAAGCAAAAAAGATGGCTGAGCCGCACTTTGCAATGCTTTGGCAGGAAGACATCCCTGAATTCAAACATACAGATGCAGACAACAATGAAACTTCTGTAGATGTGATTGCGGGTCAGATAGAACATGTCAGAGCTCCCGACCCTGCCCCCGATTCCTGGGCTTCAGATCCGAAAAATGAAGTAGCCATATGGACCATAAAAATGGATGCCTATGCCCAATGGAAACTGCCCAAAGCTTCTGCCGGGATCAACCGTACGGTTTATTTCTACAAAGGCAGCGTACTTCAGGTAGCAGGCAAAAATATTCCTTCATATCATTCTGTAAAGTTGCAGGCAGATAAAGAGGTGCTTCTCGAAAATGGCGCCGAAGTGAGTTGCTTGTTGCTTCTTCAGGGAAAAGCAATTGATGAACCCGTAGTTCAGCACGGCCCTTTTGTGATGAATAGCGCACAGGAAATTCAAAATACGATGAATGTCTTTGCCGCCACTCAGTTTGGTGGCTGGCCCTGGCCCGCACATGATCACGTGCACCCCAGAGAGAAAGGTCGTTTCGCCAAGTTTGCTGATGGTACTGTTGAAGAAAAGTAAAAATGATCTATAAGTCCGGATCATAAACCAAAGGAGCAGGGTCGGGTAAATTCATATCCCGTATCAGCTTCAAAAATCTTGGATCTGTCTTGATCTCATTGGGCAGAAACATCACCCTGATCCACGGGAACCAGCCGTGTTTTTGCTTATAGTTAAAATATTCAAAGGTCTTGTCTAGGTCCCCCAAATGAGCATACATGATGCCAAGACACAAAGCGCGATAACCATTGAGCGGAAGACTTTCCAACTCATCAAGAACAGCCTTGCCCTCTTTCATATTACCGGTTTGCAACAAAGCCGGTCCGTAACCTATATATTTCCATCCAGCGAAAACCTCTGAAGCTTCTTCAAGCAATTCCAGTCCTTCATTTATCCGGCCCTGGTCCAAATAGATCCGACCTTTGATAAACATACTGTGTGCAAGATCATTTTGCATTTGAGAGGCTTTATCGGCCTCAATCAGTCCTTCTTCATACAAACCCACCCAACGATAAAGTTCTCCCAGCCAGGCAGTATTCAAAGGAAAAAAGGGATCCAGTTCCTGAGCAAGCTTATGCTCTTCAATGGCTTCATTCATTTTACCAAATAAAGCAAGGTACCATGATCTGTGATAATGATTGGATGAAAGATTCGGATTTAATGAATTCGAACGGTTGAAGGCATATTCCGCAAGGGCCCAGTCTTTGCCAAAATAAGTGTGATAATGTGCAAGGGCTGCCCATCCCATCGCTAATGTTGAATCAAGTCGAATGGCCCTTTGTGCAGCCTCTAAAGCCTTGGGAAATACATCAGGAGGAGGATCAGGGCCGTGTCCCAGGCTCACATAGGCTTCTGCCATCCAGGCGTATGCATAGGGATCTGCAGGGTTTTTATCAATTGCCTCCTGCAAATAAACCAATCCGCGCTGCCAATCAACCGGCGATGGTTTATTCAAATAGTGCCTTCCCTTAAGATATAATTCATAGGCTTCCGGCTTAACAGGCCTCAGACCCGACCATAAGACGGCATCTGATTGTTTGACTGTAATACTCATTTGTCTTGAAAGATCAGCAGCCACCTCGGCCCAAAGGATCCTGACCTCTGAAATATCTCTGGTGTAATTTTTTTGCCAGATGGGTTCGGCATCAATAGACTCCTTAAGTTCAACCTGGATATTCAACCTGTTTAACTCCCTTTCAATATTACCACTAATGAAAAAATCGACCTTCTTAAGTACACTGGCAATTAAAGAGTTAGCCGGTTCAAACCCGGATGTCATGACCTGAGTGGAGCCCTTGTTGATCACCTTTAACTGATCTACTTTTGACAATTCACCTATAAGTGTCTCCGTCATGCCTGCTTTAAAATAGCCTTCTTCTTCCTCTTCTATATCCTGGGAAAACGGTAATACGGCTACTACTTTACTTTGAGGAGCATCCGGACTTTGATTCCAGGCGGATCCGGCCCAGAAACTGATCACAACAAGCAATAATACTGCCAGTCCGAGTGAAACCCCGATGACTTTATTCAACCGCCGATTCGTTAATTTAACCGTTTCTTCATCAGGTTCGGCCTCATCCGTTTTTTGAATACCATCTGCCGTGAAGTCGTAAACCCATGAAAAACCGATCCAGAAAACAAGACCAACGGTCAAAACATAGATCAGTGTTTTAAGGGCGTAATCAGGGGCATTGAATATGGGGAAAATTGTGGACGCGATCTGAATGATGACCCATGAAATTGCCAAATAGGCAATCGTGGATTTAAAAACATGCCTGCGTTTGAGTTCTGATATGAGTTTGCTCCATTTCATGACTTAAAATAAATGCATTTTACTTTAAGGAGTTTAAATCAGATAAGGATTTCTAAGTTAAGCAATTATCCTCATATTTACCAGATAATTCATCAAAAAAAGATGAGATAAGACCATAGAAAGAAACCCTTCTAACTTATATTAGCGGGTTCTTGGTCAAAATACATGCGGTTTTATTAATCCGTCAGGCCTCTACAGAAAATTGATCACATAAGAGGAACACAATATTGAAACAAGTATCAAAACGATCAATTCAACAGCCAGACTTCTTCTTTCTTTTTCAAAAACTTTCATAGCAATGTTTTTAAATATCAATGATATAACGCTTGATCTAGACAAATATTTTAATTTTTCCTTGGGATGAGAATCGATTTTAATATATCCATACCATATTGTGGATCAAAATTTTATCAGGGAATTCAGTCCTTATTCCGTCAGATCCCCCTGAAACCCATTTATACTTGATGCGCTTTTCGATCTCAATTCCATTGCCCTTAAAAGAAAAAGACGGGTTAAAAAAGCAGAAGAAATCGTCTAAGAAGTCATAGAGAAAGCCTAAGTCGAATGCTGACAGAATCATAATGAAAGACCTCTTGATTGTTCGAAACTCTCTTTTATTCATACAAAAAAATTCATTTGGATAAAAAAATTGAAAAGTGAAACACCGTGTTTCAATTCATCTTTCCGGAAAATTTACTCGATAAGAATATGATATAGTTCGGACATTAATCATTGGGTTTCGTCCTTTGATACGTTTAATTTGAATAATTAGATGCTACATTCATGGACCTGAAAAATTTTATTTCCAAAATGAGTATATCCACGAGCCCTTCTAAAACCGAACGAATTCACGCCCTTGATTCCCTGCGAGCCATTATGATGCTTCTGGGTTTGGTTATTCATTCCGCGATTACTTATGGCATTTTTGACTACAGTGCCTGGTCCATAAAAGATCCAAACCATACCGGGATTTTCATGGATTATACAGTGGCCCTTATTCACAGCTTCAGAATGCCCATATTCTTTGTAGTTGCAGGTTTTTTTGGCGCCATGCTTTTTTTTGAAAGGAGTCCGGTAAAAATGTTCAAGAACAGAATTGACAGAATTCTTTATCCGTTTATCGTCTTTGTTTTTATTTTAAGTATTACGATCCTTTTTTCTTCCGCCTATACCCAAGGGGTCTTTGCCGGTGCATCCAATCCTTTCGAACTTGCCATAGCACCATTGATGCACCTGGAAAGTTTTATACCTCCCATAACTTATCATCTTTGGTTTCTTTATTATTTATTGCTGATAACCATTGCATCATTTTTATTAGCATTGGTTTTCAACAGGTTACCAAAAATCACACATAGAGTTACAAGATTGCTCAACCAGCTGCTGGAAAGGCCTTTGTTAAAAGTGATTGTATTTTCCTTACTCACTGTCGGACTTTTGTTCATGATGGGAGGAACTTGGGTAAAAACCTCTACCGAGTGGACCCCAGATGCAGGTACATTTTTCTTTTATTTCTTTTTTTATGGGATCGGATGGATCCTTTTCAAATCAAAGCATCTATTGAATACGTTCATGAAATATGACTGGATTTACTTTATTCTTGGTGTCGTTTTAAAAACCGTCAGTTTCTTTTTCCCCGAAAATTTCAATTTTGAAATGGTGATTTTCTTAAATTCTTTTATCGTATGGCTGCTTATTTTCGGCATTACAGGACTGTTCATAAGATACGGTAGCAATCATTCAATGCTGATGCGTTACAATTCAGATTCTTCCTATTGGATATACCTGGTGCACCTGCCTTTCACCTTTCTTCTGCCGGGGCTGATCGCAGATTGGAACCTGCCGGCTTTCGCTAAATTTATTTTGGTACTGTTGATGACATCGGTCATTAGTTTGATCACCTATC
Source organism: Flavobacteriaceae bacterium (assembly GCA_024644745.1). Taxonomy (GTDB): domain Bacteria; phylum Bacteroidota; class Bacteroidia; order Flavobacteriales; family Flavobacteriaceae; genus Lutimonas. The sequence continues at coordinate 38,698 of JAHEHF010000018.1, read as the reverse complement.
ATTATTTTGTTAGAAATACTTTTATTGGAAAATTCTTAAACGGCAGGAAGTACCCGCGAAAGCTTTTTTCCAAAAAAATCCTGGTCCCCAAGGTTACCTGAAGCCTAGGCTAAAAGTATAAAAGATCCTGGATGAGGCCTTTAAAAGTCTGTTTATACCAAAATACCTGAGTTCTGTTATATTTTACCAGGAATATCAAGCCCTGAAAACTACAGAACCAACTCCTTACAGGCTGACATCAAATCAATATGGTATTTTTTCCAAACATCATTTTCTGACATATATCATTGATTTACAAGGAATAATATCTTATATTTGGGATAATCAACTATAAATCTTTAACAATATGGATGAAATTACTCGAACCAACACCACCAGAATCTTAAAGTTTCTTCAACCTTTTAAGCTTGATTTTAACGAATACAGCGTCTGGAACTATTCCAGAAAAAAATTTCACGACAGCGCCTGTACCAGGCCACTCCTGAACGATGCCATAGATTTTCTTGCAGACAAAGGATATATTGAAAGAGTGAGAAGACCCGGATATTATAAACTTTCCGAAAAAGGCAAATATTTTATGAGTTGGGATCTTGAGAATATCGTGGAAACACCTGTTGAACAGCCGGAAAAGGTTCAAAGCAATTGGAAAAAATGGTTTTCACCCAACAAATCACAGTGGGAAAAGGTTTAATTTCCTGATGGTGTAACCCGTTTTCTTCCTTTATCATGACTTCATGACAAGTTGTGCATGCTTTTTTGTGAGCTATTTCTGTTAAAAATCAATTCACGAGCTCTTCGGCTTTGATGGTCCAGGCGTACTTGCAGGGCGGGTTGTTCCTTATGGCTTCAGGAATGATAACTTCAAATCCTTGAGCCGAGTTTTTCCACTGTAAAGGTTTTTCATATCCCAGAAGTGTGACTTTGGATCCCTTTTTTGGCTGATGGGAAGCAATGCTTATTTTTGAAGGCATGGTAGTTTGTCCTTCATCTGCCAAATAGAAAAAATATGACTGTCCGTCCTTTTGGCGGGTCATGCAAATGTTTTTTTCTTTGTAAGGAGCAAGGACCTCACTATTGTAAATGGCTTCCTGGTTTACTCCCATCCACGCAGCGTATTCTTCCAGTAAATCATAAGCTCCGTCCTGCCATTCCCCTTCAGGTGTCGGAGCAATGTTCAACAATAAATTCCCTCCTTTTGAAACAATGTCAATCAGCATTTGCACCCCCTCTCTTCCACTCATGTATTTGGCATCTTTGGTGTGTGACCAGCCCCCTCCGGAAATAACACATGATTCCCAAGGGTAAGGCAGTTCCTTTTCGGGCACACGGTTTTCAGGGGTCAGGTAATTTTGATTTTTACCATGAACGGCACGATCAACAACAATTAGGTCGGGCTGCTTTTTACGAGCCTTTTCAACAAGTTCATCCATTCTGATATCCTGGTTGACACTGCGATGCTTCAAATACCCATTTTCAGCATTTTTTATTTGGGCATCATACCAGCTCGTTATTTGGCTTTTAGGTTTTTTGGCAACCCAGCCTCCATCCAGCCATAAAATATCGACCTTGCCGTAATCTGTAAGTAATTCCAAAATTTGGTTATGGGTAAACTCTACATATTTGTTCCATGTCTCAGGGTTTGCTTCAGGTTCATAATTTACGTTTCTGTCTTTTGGCGGATATTTCTTATCCCAATAATACGGCATATGCCAATCAGGCTTGGAAAAATAAGCTCCTGCCCAAAAGTCCTTCTTTCTGAAAGCATCAAAAATTTCCTTGGTAATATTACTTCTGGGATGGCTTGAAAAAGGACACTCGTCAGACGTAATTTTGTAATCAGTGTACTTAGAATCGAACATGGAAAATCCGTCGTGGTGCTTGGTGGTAAATACCACGTACTTCATCCCTGCTTTTTGAGCAGCGGCAGCCCATTTGTCAGGATTGAATTTTACCGGATTAAACGTTTTTTTCAAATCTTCATATTCCTTTTTGTACTTAAAATAATCCTCAGGATTTGATCCCGCTTTTCGCTCACACCATCCGTATTCTTCCGGGCACAAGGACCAGGATTCAACAATACCCCACTGGCTGTAGGTACCCCAGTGCATCAATAATCCGAATTTCAGGTCCTGCCATTGATCCAGTTTCTTCAAAACCAAAGGATTTGTTTCAGGAACGTACCTCTCATCCTCATAAACGGCTTGAGAAAAGTTGTTCAAATATATTCCTAAAAAAAAGCTAAGTAAAATGTACTTTTTCATGATTTAATAATATTATTGTTTAGAAATAATGCCGCATATCACATTGAGAACAATTCATTCAGGGGTTTACCTCTTTGTCTGAGTCATATGATCTGCTACCACGATGATATATTCAGCAATGGTTTCCTTATCCTCTTTAGGCATTTCATCCCATTCCGATTGCGTTACTGTAGTAACCGATTTGATGTTCAGGCCGGGTTGAATTTTATTGATCCACCAGATGATGCCCTGCCCGTGATTTGAATGGTATGACCCCTCAAAATGAAACAGAAAATCTCCCGGATCAAAATTCTGAAGTGAAAAATGAGCCATAGTCGCATCTTTTGATGCCTGGGCCAATTGAATATTCAGCATATTCGCAGGTACGTGCCCACCCATCATATCAGCCATTTCAGCATAGGCCTTCACTGTAGGGTCGAAATATTTTTCAAGATCAGGACCGATCATTTCAAGGGCTTCAGGACTCAGCTCCTTTAAAGCATCAATACCTTTGCTATTGATCATGGCAGCGTATCTTCTGGGAATATTCGTCGCTATAAAACGTAGGCCTTTTTCCTTGGCAAATTCAACCAATGGTTTATAATCCGTCTCATAATTGCCCCATAATTGTGTGATCTCAGGAGTCATTTTTTTATCTGGATATAGCCCCTGGAGATATTCATTGATGACCAGCTGATTTCCGTTTTCAAACATTTCAGCGCCAAAAAACAGTTTCTCCCCTTTGATATCATAAAAGCTTTTGCTCATTTCCAACTGCATCCAGTGTGAAATGGGATTGGTGTGGTATTCTCCAAAAAATACCATGTCACTTTCAGCGAGGTCCTTGATCATTTTATCGTAATTCGCCTTTTTCCCATTGTTTTTAAATAATTGGTATGCCGGTTTTCCCTGGGCCGTTATCAGGCTCACAAAAGCAATAAAGAGCATTCCGGTTAATGTCAATCGTTTCATAAATATTATATTAATCAAATTCAGGTTAAAAAAACTGATCCGTATCATCCCATCCGACCGGCACAAAAAATCCGGTTATTTCTTTGCATTAAAGTGATAAAAAACAATGAGGTCAACACACATCCTTTCTTCAGGTAAATCTATTGAAAAAATTTAAGAGCAGCTGTGCTTTTCTTGTAAAGAAAACAATTATTTTGGATTCCCGGATTCATAAAAGCCCCTTCAATATACGCTCGCCTTTAAGCACTCACGGGCACCCATAAATATTTTAGATTACTGTCATTCAGGGGTTTTGTTGATTATTTTTTTCTTGTTTTACAGGAAATAATTATATCTTGAGAAAAAAAAATATCAAAACCTTTGAAAACAGGAACAATTGACCCCTCTTTGATTCTTAAATCAGTTGGCACATGCCTTCTGTCGGCACTCCTTTTTATCCTAATGGGATGCTCAGGATCCCTGACCCAGGAGGTTAAGCAAGAATATGCTTCCCTGCCGGAATATGTTGACTATAATTTTCATATCAAACCCATTCTATCAGATGGCTGCTATACCTGTCACGGGCCGGACCCTGAAACAAGAAAAGCAGGGCTGCGGCTTGACAACGAGGAGGATGCCTTCAAGAAATTAGAGTCCGGTAACTACGCCATAGTCAGGGGTAAGGTCGGTAAAAGTGGAATAATTCAGCGGCTCCTCAGTAATGACCCTGATCTGGTGATGCCTCCTGTCCACTCAAATTTAAGTATTTCGGACCGTGAAATTGCTTTGATCGCCAAGTGGATCGAACAAGGTGCCGAATGGAAAGAGCATTGGGCATTTCTCCCCTTAGAAGATCCCGCAGTTCCAAAAATAGAGAATGACTGGACAAGAATAAATAAAATTGATCATTTCATTCAGGGGAGCTTGCTTCAGCACGGCCTGGAACCATCTGCCGAAGCAGACAAGGAGCACCTGATCAAAAGAGTTAGCATGGACCTGACCGGCCTGCCTCCTTCTCTTGAAGAAATTGATGCCTTTCTGAACGATAAGGCTGATGACGCTTATGAAAAACTGGTGGACAGGCTTTTGGAAAGCGATGCCTGCGCTGAAAGATTGGCTCAGGACTGGATGGATGTGGCCCGCTATGCTGACTCGCATGGAGTATCCTTTGATGGTTACCGTACCTCATGGCCATATCGTGACTGGCTCATTAAGGCCTTCAAAAAGAATATGCCATATGATGAATTCGTTACCCATCAGTTGGCTGGTGACATGATCGAAAATTCCGATGACGAGTCCAAAATTGCCACCGCATTTCTCAGGATGGGGCCTTTGGAAGCTTCCGCCGGATCAATACCCGAAGAATTCAGAATAGAATACGTCAATGAACGGGCCGGTCTTACAGGTACTGCCCTGCTTGGCCTTACGATGGAGTGTGCAAAATGTCATGACCATAAATTTGATCCGATCTCACAAAAAGAATTCTTCCAGATGTCGGCATTTTTCAATACCACAGAAGAATTCGGTCTCGCTCCTACTGATGCAGATCGGGCCCCGACGCTTATACTTCTTTCGGACGAAGAAAAAATTCAGATTGACTCTATGGTTCAATCCCTGGTGTCTGATGAAAAAAATCTTGAAAGCATCAGAAAAAAGGCATCCTCCAGCTATGACCGAACATTGCCTGACAAACCTGTCACCGGGCACATCGGTTATTATGCGTTCAATTCGATCAAGCCTTATAAAAAAGAGATCAAGCCAAGAAAAAAGAAAGAAGACGAGGATAAGAAAGAAGATGAGAATAAGAAAGACAAAAAGAAAAAGGAAAAAGAGGAGCCCCCAAAGAAAAAGTACATAGAAATGCAGATGCTGGATGACAATAAGGAGGCCGAGGCCAATTTAAAGGTCACCCTTGACGCAGGAAAATTCGGCAAGGCTGTCTATTTCAACGAGGAATATGATATAGTCAAACTCCTTAAAATTGGTCAGTTTGATCATGAGGACCCTTTCAGCATCAGTGCCTGGGTCTCAACAGAAAAAGAAAGCAAGGGATCCTCCCAAACGATCATCGGCAATGCGGGAAACGTATTTCAATTCCACCGGGGTTGGGATATGGTACTGGATTCCACCAATCATGTCAAGGTACGTCTGATCCATCGATTACCGGATGAGGTCATTTCGGTCAGTTCCACAGACCCTATACATTCTAATGAATGGCATCATGTTGGCTTTACCTATGACGGAAGTAAAACTGCAGAAGGCATCTCTATTTTTGTCAATGGGGAAAAAGTGAAAACAAATACTCATTCAAATCAGCTCAGGCGCTCTATTGTTCCCATTACCCAGGAAATGCAGGTAGATACCATTCCTTTGGTCGTTGGAAAAAGCAATCGCTTCTATATGGGCGATTTGGGCCTCTTCCAGGGGAGTATAGATGAAATCAAGGTATTTGATCGCCAATTGTCTCAATGGGAAATGGGTCAGTTGGGTGAGGCATCTTTGGACCCTGATGCTGCCGAACTGAAAACAGAACATTGGTTTTTGAAGGATGAGCGTCTCGAAAAAGAACGCGACAAGATCCGCCAGACCAGGATGGCCATCAGTACAAAGCTTGATAGTGCCAATGAAGTGATGGTCATGCAGGAAATGAAGGAACCAAGAAACACCTACGTTCTTGAAAAAGGCTTGTACAATCAGCACGGAGAAGTGGTGGAACCGGGAGGTGTCAGCAAGGTGCTCCCTTATGGAAATGAGCTCCCTAAGAACAGACTGGGTCTGGCCGAATGGCTCTTTGACCCCGGCAACCCGCTTGTTTCCAGAGTAGCTGTCAACAGATACTGGCAAATGATCTTCGGCCAGGGACTGGTCAAAACGGCGGAAGACTTCGGTAGCCAGGGAGAACGTCCGAGCCATCCTGAACTGTTAGATTGGTTGTCAAAGGATTTTATGGAACACGACTGGGATATCAAGTATGCATTAAAGCAAATGGTCATGTCGCACACGTATCGACAGGCTTCCTATTGCCCTGAAAAAATAAGAGAAGCGGACCCGGAGAACAAATATCTGGCCCGAAGCCCGTCTTACAGATGGCCTGCCGAGATGATCCGTGACAACGCCCTGAAAGCCAGCGGCCTTTTGGTTGAGGAAATAGGAGGACCCAGTGTCAAGCCTTACCAACCCCCCGGATTGTGGAAAGAAGTATTGGGAGCTTCGAAAAAATTAGCCAAATACGAACCTGATACGGGTAAAAATCTATATCGCAGAAGCCTTTACACTTTTTCCAGACGCTTTGCTCCTAATCCTTTTATGACCAACTTTGATATGACATCCAGAGAGATCTGCACCATCAGGAGAAACGTGACCAGCACACCTCTGCAGGCGCTCACCCTGTTGAACGATCCTCAGTTTGTTGAAGCCTCAAGGGTGCTGTCAGAAAAGGTTCAGAAAGAATTTCCCGACAATGTGGAAAAACAAATTGAGACGGCCTTCCGCCTGTCGACCGGCTTCAGGCCAAATCAAGAACAAAAAGAACTTCTGAAATCACATTATCAGTCTTCCCTGAAACAGTTCAGTGAGGCTCAGGTCATGGCCGATTCCATCTTGTCGGTGGGAGAACAACCTGCAGATAAAGTACTCTCAAAAGAAAAAACAGCAGCTATGGCCATGGTAGTCAGTACCATATTCAATTTTGACGAATCTTATATGAAACGATAACATGAATGATCATCATCACAAACCAATAAGCCGTAAGGAATTTCTGTCCAAGGCCACCCTGGGTCTCGGGGCAATATCCTTGTCATCTCTTGTGAATCCGCTGGGCCTGTTTGCCGCACCAGCGCATACATTGACCGGCCCCCATTTTGCCCCTAAAGCGAAAAGAGTGATTTTTTTGAATATGATCGGTGCTCCGTCTCAGCTGGACCTGTTCGATTACAAACCCATCCTGACAAAAATGCATGGTGTCGAATTACCCGAAAGCGTTATGGGAAACAGGGTAACAGCTACTGCAGCTGCTCAGGCCACCAAACCTATTGTCAGACCTCTATACGATTTCAGGCAAAGAGGGAACAGCGGCATGTGGATGAGCGATCTGATGCCCCATATGGCACAAATCACAGATGAGCTTTGTATGATCAACTCCATGTATACTGAATCTGTTCAACACGAGCCTGCGCAGATGTTTACCCATACAGGATCTGAAATTCCCGGAAGGCCAACTATGGGATCATGGATCAGTTACGGACTCGGATCAGAGAATGAGAACCTTCCCAGTTATATAGCCCTGATGACCAAGGGAAATGAAGGCGGCTCTACCAGGTTGCTTTCGAGCGGTTTTCTGCCTGCCGAACATCAGGGGGTTCAATTCAGAAGCGGTAAAGACCCGGTGCTGTTTTTAACCAATCCTCCGGGAGTAACGGGTGAGATGCGAAGGGAACAACTCGATCACCTCCAAAAATTACAGGCATCCCAATATGGGTCCTGGGAGGACCCGGCCATCAAGGCTAAAATGTCACAATATGAAATGGCCTTCAGGATGCAGACTTCTGTGCCTGAGGTCATGAGCACTGAAAATGAACCGGATCATATTTATGAATTGTACGGCGAAGACAGTAAAACTCCCGGAACATTTGCCAGCAACTGCCTATTGGCCAGAAGACTGGCGGAAAGAGGGGTAAGGTTTATCCAGCTCTACCATGGCAATTGGGACCACCACAGCAATTTACCCAAACAAATTCCGAAAAGGTGTAAAGAAGTCGATCAGGCCTCAGCCGCTCTGATCATGGATCTTAAGCAACGGGGTCTTCTTGAAGACACTCTGGTCATTTGGGGCGGGGAATTTGGCAGGACCAGCTTTTCACAAGGCCAGCTGACCAAAGATAATTTTGGACGTGACCATCATCCTGATGCTTACACCATGCTGATGGCAGGGGCAGGAGTCAAAAAGGGTTTTACTTACGGTGCCACCGATGATTTTGGATATCACATCACCGAAAACAAGGTTCATGTTCACGATCTCAATGCCACTATTTTATACCTGCTTGGCATGGATCATGAAAAACTGAATTATAAATATCAGGGGCGAAGGTTTCGATTAACGGATGTTCACGGGAACGTCGTAAAAGATGTTCTGTCCTGATGAACTGGGAAATTTTTATAGGCCGGTTTCATCCCCTGGTGGTTCATTTGCCTATCGGCATTTTTATACTGGGCTATTGCTTCGAATTGCTCTTTCGCTTTGGGTTTCATAAGCTGGTTCCTTCAAGAAAAGTCGTGGTCCTTGCGTACAGCCTTGGCCTTCTTGCAGGTTTGATTTCCGCTGTGACGGGCTGGTTGCTGTCATTTAGTGAAGATTATGGCATCGAACCGCTCAATAATCATAAGCAATTAGGATTAGCGACCCTGGCTGTCATGTTACTGGTCATCATCTACCAGGTCAAAGCCCCGGCCTCAAAGTACAGGTTGAAACTCGCCGCTTCTTCCCTGGCGCTGTTGCTGATTGCTTTGACCGGACATTATGGAGGCAATCTTACGCATGGTTCAAATTATCTGGTTGAATACGGTCCTTCCTTCCTGCACGATGATCCCAATGCTTTTTTAGATCAAATACGTAAAAAGGATCCGGATTCCCTTGTGATATATCAGGACCTGATCCATCCTTTAATTCAGAGCAAGTGCCTTGAATGCCACAGTGCTGAAAATAAAAAAGGTGGCTTGAAACTGGAGACCTACAAAGATCTTTTCAGGGAGGGAAATCACGACATTCCTGTTCTTGCCGGCAATCCTGATCTGAGTGAATTGTTTCAAAGAATCAGTTTACCCAAAAATCATGAAAAAGTGATGCCGCCAAGGGGCCCCGGGATCGGTTATACCGATACACAGATTATCCGTTACTGGATCGACAACGGGGCAGACAGCCTGGCCACTTTTAATTCAGAAAAGATGTCAGAAGAGTTGATCGCACTTCTCAAACGTGATTACGAATTGGATTTTAGCCCACGGTCCTATTATGAAAAGGTAAAAGTTGACAGTTTGGATGCCTTAATTTTGGAAGACTTACGCTCCAAGAATTTTAAAGTATCCTATCTCGGGTCGAACAATCTTTTACTTGATGTTGAATATACAGGAGATACAATTCAAAAAGAACAGATCAATGCGTTGAATCGCGTCTCAGGTCAAATTACCTTTCTGAAAATCAGGGCCTGTAACCTGTCGGACGACATGATTGAAAAGATTGCAGACCTTCCCCACCTGACAAGGGCAGATCTGAGCAGCAATCCGATCACCGGAAGGATTGTCCCGTTCCTGGTTGCCAAACCACATCTGGAAATGGTAAATTTAAACCAAACCAGATTTACATCGGAATCCGTTCAGAAATTACTGGAAAAGTCAGGATTGTCGAGAATCTATCTGACAAATACGGAAATACCAGCTGAAGAAATTGCTGATCTGAAAAAGACTTTTGCCGACGTTGAAATAATCACTGAATTCAAATTTGAAAAAGTCGAGGAGGCCAAGTCTGTTTTTGAGCAGGAAGCCACCCGATAAATGATGCTCATTATTTAATTTGATGACATGCCTGATTTCCTGAATAGTCGGTGGCGCATATACGCATCTTACCTTCACCTTGCTTATTGGGGAGGGTGGCATACCAAAGATTCTCACCGTACCATGTCATTGAAACAGCGTCTTCACTATTTTCAAACCCTAGTTCCACTGAGGTCCAGTCCTGAGGCATATTCGGACTTTTATTGTCATGGATCCTTGCGCGTACGGTGACCATTCCATTTTCTTTATTATCTGACACCTCATAATGTGAAATAACGGGAGGAGCAGAATCCGGGTCTATGCCCCGGCCCATAAAAATTCTTTCCTCGATCCCTTCCTCGCCTTCTCCCTGCCCCATGATGATATCCAATTTTTTATCATTATTGATATCTCCCAAAACTATGGAAAGGGTAAGGGGGCTGGGTGCACCCTTCAGAGCAGGTTGCAGCAGTTTAAATTTGCCAGTCCCGTCATTGATCAATAAACGGTCTTCTCCTGTCAGGGAGCTAATCAGAAAATCAGGGTCCCTGTCTGAATCGTAGTCCAGAAATACGATATTGTTGTCGTCTTTCCCGATATTTTCAGAATCGGGCCAGTGGTCCCATGTAGCATCCGTAAAACGTTCCCCGTTTTTATTCAAAAACAGGTGTTCCCGCCTTGAACTGGATTCCCCTGAAACAATTTCCCCGTCATTAACCGTGACCATATCCAGAAATCCGTCTCCGTCAACATCCATGGCCTCCAGATCATAATTATTGGTATAAGCCGGGAGGAGTCTTTTATCCTTGAAATGGCCCTGACCGTCATTAACGAAGATCCTGCTCGTTGGACATCGCTTGCATGAAATCGCAATATCCAGATCAAAGTCATTGTCAAAATCAATGAGTTCCAGATCCCATGAAAACTGGATCAGCAGCTCCGGCATCTGATCGTTTGTCACATCTGAAAAAGTCCCCTTGCCATCATTCAACCAAAGCATGGTCCTGCCGCCTGAATTGTTCATGTTGGAGCCCGGACCCCAATCTGAAAGCACCATGTCGAGATCACCATCACCGTCAACATCTCCCAGCTCGAGATCCCCAATGCTGGCCTTTATACGGGGTAGCCCGGAGACAGTGACATTTTCAAATTTTCCTTCGCCAAGGCCCAAATACAGTTCACTTTGATTTTGATAAGTTGTTCCTACAATAATGTCAGGGATTGCATCCTGATTGACGTCCCTGACCTTAATGACCCTGGAAATAAACTTTCTGTTCCCGAATACCTCGTCGGTTATTTCCTTGAACTTTTGATCCGGCCCCTGATTGATAAAAACACGACTTGCTTCCAATGCCCCTGGTTCAGAATAGTTTCCCCCGTTGGCAAAGAGCAGGTCAAGCATTTTGTCTCCGTTAATATCAGCTACTTCAACCCTGTTGGTCCATTCGTGGGTAGGTGGAAGATAAGTGCTCGTTTCATCAACCCAAAGTGCGTCTTCTGCCTCTAATTTTGGCCGAACAACCCTTTCCTCGCGCTGATCACAAGACCATAAAACCATTCCCGTTAAAAGCAATAAAGTTATTTTAAATCTTAAAGTCATACGAAATCATGGCATTCCTTTTTTTGCCGATTCACAAGATAATCATATAAATCAATACAGCCGAAATGTTTTTCAAGCCCTTTACTCCCTATAAACAGCGATCAGCAAGAGGCCAAAGGAATACGATCATCTTTTGGCCATCATTTGAGCCTTGATCCAATATCACTCGATAAGAATAAAGGTATCTCTGCAAATTAATCTTTGTGTTTCATCCAGAAAATTGATGAATTAAACCTAAATGACCTAAATTGAAAAACGAAATATTCCAAAAAATAACGAATAAAATCAAATAAGATGCAAAGAAGAAACTTTATCAAAAAATCTTCCCTCATGGCCTTTAGTGTAAGTGCCTTTGGCGGAATACACTGGAATGGTATTAATTTTGTTGGAGATTCGCCAACTACTACAGACATACTGGGCCCCTTTTACAGACCCGGAGCACCCATGAGAAATAATATCATTTCACCCGGATCCACCGGCATTCCAATGAATTTATCTGGTAAAGTTTTCAGTGAAAATGGCGAAACACCCTTAGATAACGCACTGGTGGAAATCTGGCAATGCGATGAAAAAGAATATTATGACAATGCTTCTGATGATTATTTGTTCAGGGGAGCTGTAAAGACAGATAAAAATGGTGCATACAATTTCAAGACCATCGTACCGGTTCCTTACAAAGCCAACCCCGATAACGAAAATTCATGGCGACCGGCGCATATTCACATGCGTGTTTCAGTGCCGGATCAACAGGATCTGATCACGCAAATTTATTTTAAAGGAGACCAGTACATCGATAATGACACCTGGGCTTCATCTCCAAGAGCCATCAACAGAACGCTCGAAATTATTAAAAACGACAAGGGTGAAAGCGAAGTAACCTTCGATATTGTGATGAGTAAAGAGTTCCCGCTTGACAGCAAGGTATACGACAGAATTACCGGGCTCTACAAAATGGAAGATGAAAGCAACATTGAATTCATCAAAAGTGATGACCTGTTGCTCCTGAAAAGAAACGGCCACCTTCTTGAAGGATTGCGTTATGTCGGAAACAATACCTTCGAAGGGGGAGTGGGATATCCCAAGGTAAGTTTTGAACTTCTTGAGAAAGGAGGTACCAAAGCGGTCATCAGCCTTCCCAGTAAAAGTGTTTCCGGAGAAAAGTTTTTAAAATACAAGGAGTCCTGAACTGAGTCTGCCATAAAAAATCTAAACTGAACTTCTTCCTGGTCTCCAAACCGGTTTATTCTTTTTTTTCCTTCTCTTTAGGTGGCAAGGTAAAGATTTCGGGTTGCGGGTCTAAAGGGGTCAGTTTTTTGCCTTTGAAAGCGGGGTGATCCGCAGGAATGAAATTGGATCGAAAATTCATGTAAGCAGGGCCTTTTGATGACCTTGGCTGGCCATCGGTATGGTGGATGTTGCCCCTGTATGGATTCAGGTATTCCCAAACGATCTCCCCATCTGAAGTGACCTCAAAAAATCTTCCCCTTGGGCCTTCATTAATAAATGTATTTCCATTCTGCATCCTTTGTGCCCCGGAAACAAAAGAACCGTAAAAAGAAAGGGTGTCTTTGGCCATATATTTCCAGTCAGGTTCCCGGGGTCCGAAACGCATGTTATCCATTATAAGGTAATTTCCCTTGTCATCTGTCGGCGGTCTTATCTGAAAGACGGCAGAGTAATTGAGGCTGTCCTTTCTTCCCGAAATATTGTTGTTAAAAAAGGTCAGGCTTCCTTCGCCCTGATGCCCTTTTCTGATCCATCGGATATCGTGCTGGAAATAAGACTGCTGATCCAGTGAATCTCCCTGCCGGTAATTTTGAGGATTTCCCCACCGATATAAAAAATCACCTCCTTTTCCCCAGCGACCTCCGCTGTGGCCGGCCGCCTCTTCTGTGGAGGTACTGTGATCAACAATGAACACCTCGTTCAAAAAAGGTGAACTAAATGCAATTTGATCCAGATCCTCATTATAATTTATGGCATTCAAATGATAAACATCCGACCCTCCGTTATCGATTGTTCTGTTTCTTCTTGTTCTTTTCATGGCATGCAGCACATCAAGGCTGTCCTGAGAAATAGGATCGGGCAATTTCTTCCCAACATTGAAATCCAATAGTTCAGGATGCAAGGCAACGTCTCCATAATTCTTTTTTTGAGGATCGAAGTCCTGAATCAAATGATCCCAAATACGCCATTTCCAAATCACCTTTCCGTGAAATTTGTCAAGAGGCTGGATCTCAACGATGGTAGAGGTCCACAAACCGGCCTTTGGAATCAGCTCAGGCTTTCTTCCCGCCTCCAGCACCTCCTCTGCTGATCGCGCTTCCCATGCGATGGCCAAAACATTGCCATTGGGCATTACGGCCAGGTCATGGTGGGTATGATGGGCCTCATTGGCGTATTCATAATCCCATAACATCTTACTGTCCCAGCTGATCTTCTGTAATCTGCCTGCCTCACCGCCTGCTGAAAATACCGGAAAATCTGGGTCTGCTGCCATAAGCATCACAGAACCGTCATCATTGAGGTAGGCACTTAAAGTTTCATAATTTCCTTTCCACTCATGAACCACCTCTCCTTTCCTGTTGATGAGATATACCGAGGCAGAATTTGGAGGGCAAAACATGATGTAACCGGGTTCAAGTCCGTCTGAAACCTTTTTAAGCCCTCTTGGGACGTAAAGGCCCAATTCGTTGCGTTCCTTTTTCACTGTGTCCTGGGCTGAAATTACAAGCGGGTAAAGAATTAAAAAAAGGATTACTGTCGATAAAAAGGGGTATTGAAATTTGATATTTTTCATTTAAGGAGTGGTTTGGTTCCATAAAAATTTGATGAATCACTATCGGGGCAACACTGATAAACATCCATGTGGTAACATTTTAGCTAAAATGCCATAAAGTGACCTTCCTAAATTAAATCTATTTTTTAACTTTTCTCTTAATCCAATGAAAAAATTGAACTCAATAAAAAATTATCACCTCTGCGACAAGTCCCCTTAACAAAATCGAGGAAGTGATTTATCCTGGCCTCAAGGTCAAACAATTCTTTTTGGTTATATTTAGACTTGGCAATTTAAAAGAGCATTTGGTCATGAAATAGTATTGCTAATTAGAGACCTATCTGCATCTGCTTCTTTCAACAAAGGAAACAAATATGAAACTTGATTTAAAATTTGTGCGCTCGCATTTCCCGGCTTTTTCTGAGGACTCCTTGCAAGGCTGGGCTTTTTTTGAGAATGCCGGCGGGTCCTATCCCTGCCAGCAGGTCATTGATCGGTTGACCAGTTTTTATATGAAAAACAAGGTGCAGGTCAACTATCCCTATCCAGCTTCCATGCGTGCGGGCAGCCTGATGGAAGATTCTTATCAAAGGATGGCTGCTTACCTGAATGTCGAGGCATCAGAGATCCATTTTGGCCCTTCAACCACTCAGAATATTTATGTATTGGCAAACGCCATGCGTCCCATGTGGGAAAATGGTGATGAAATTATCGTTTCCTGTCAGGACCATGAAGCCAATGCCGGTGCCTGGAGAAGATTGGCTGACAGGGGCATTAAAATTGTGGAATGGCATGTGCATCGGGAAACAGGACTTCTGGACCTGAATGAGCTCAAGCAATTATTTTCTAACAGAACAAAAATGGTTGCTTTTCCTCATTGTTCGAACATCATTGGTGACATCAATCCTGTAAAAGAGATCAGCCTGATGGCTCATAAGAATGGAGCCCTGTCTGTTGTGGATGGTGTTGGATGGGCCCCTCATGGATTTCCTGATCTGAAAGACCTTGGTGCAGATATATATCTTTTCTCATTGTATAAAACGTTTGGTCCGCACCTGGGATTGATGTATGTCAATAAAACACTGATCTCAAAGATGGAGAATCAATCTCATTTTTTCAAAGAAGGAATCAGCAGGAGCATGTTGACACCTGCCGGACCTGACCATGCCCAGATTGCGGCCTCCAGTGGCATCCTCGATTATTTTGATGCAGTTTATGAACATCATTTTGACAAAAAAGCAGGACCCGCCTTAAGAAACACGGCCTTGAATAAATTATTTCGCGAACATGAACAGGCATTACTCGAGCGTTTGCTCATTTTTTTAAGAACCAGGAATGATATTCGTATCGTCGGAGCGGAAAACACGGAAAACAGGGCACCAATCATATCCTTAATTCCACTTCAAAAGAGCCTAAAAAAAGTTTATGCAAGCCTGACCGAACATAAATTGATGCTGGGCATGGGCCATTTTTACGCGGTTCGGCCACTCATGGATATGGATATCAAAAAAGAACCTGGCGTCTTGCGCATTTCCTTTTTGCATTATACAAGTATGGATGACATTGATCAACTGATAGAAGGATTAAAAAAGTCATTATAAGATTCAGACGAAAGGCTTGGTCTAATCCAATACCCTGATCGTTTTTATCCGAACATCTGATATGGGTCTGTCGAGGGCATCTGTTTGCACTCTGGCAATAGAATCGATGACCTCCATACCCTGAACAACTTCACCATAAACAGTATAATTCTGGTCGAGATGCGGTGTGCCACCTATTGATCGGTATACTTGTCTGTGTGATTCGGGTATGGTATAGGTTTCAAAATTCTCATAGGTGCCTGACAAACGATTGATACTGTCATTGTACCTTCTAAATTTTTCCATGTTATTTTCATCAGCTGCTTTCTGCAAGGAATCAACGAGGGCCTTGTTTGCAGGATCTTTTTTAAAATAATGTGCCCCCAGCCAGGAATTGATCCTGTTTTCGGCACGATCCAACAAGCTGTCGTTCAAAACTTCTCCCTGTACGATATAAAATTGTACACTGCTTGAGGCCCTTTCAGGGTTGCGGTCTCTGGCAGCAGCCAATACGCCTTTTTTATGGAACAGGTTTGAATTAAATTCAGCATCCACCCTGTAATCAAGATCCCCATTACCGAGTGTATCGCCCGGCCGGGCATTTTTGCTGTCAGGGTCTCCGCCCTGTATCATGAATTTTTCGATCACACGATGAAAAAGCAAACTGTCATAAACGCCTTCCCTGGCCAGTTTGAGGAAGTTATCCCTATGCAGGGGAGTTTCATTGTAAAGCGCTATAATCATGGTGCCATGATCCGTGATCATTTCGACCTTCTTACGCTGTTCTGTTTCCTTATTCCCTGATTTTGTGTTCGAATTGCAATTGTGCAGAACAAAAGAAAGAAATATGGCCAAAAAAAGTCTGAGAATGGTTTTCATTTTTATCATTTAAAAATTGCAGATACAAGATAAATTATATCAAAATTAATTTCAAGACATTTGCTAAGATAGGCTTTTACACCTATCTATTGAATTTCGAATCCTGAGTATTCAAAGCTATTCGCTTTTGCATCATTTTCTTTGGTCAAAAACAACTTACAATTTAAAAGCCCTAAAAAAATTTACTTGATGAGCAGTATTACCTGTGTAACAGATCAACTCAAGTTTTTAACTGCAAAAAAGGTATATTTACGAAACGATTAAACAAAAATATTATGAAGAATCAAACCTACGCGAATCACCGTCAATTTGTTCCGGGCTATCATTATGTCACTTTTCTGGGAATCATTTTACTGCTCATAGGATCTATCGTTAACCTGGTGAATTCGAGTCATGAAAATCTGTATTCCGCATCCCTTCTCGTTCTGGTTTCAGTACTGTTAATTTTTATTGCATTTTTTGCCCGAGTGTTTGCCCTCAAGGCTCAGGACAGAGCAATTTGTGCAGAAGAAAACTTCAGATATTATAGAATGACAAAAGAAACACTTCCCGAAGAATTGAGCGTTCGTCAGATCATTGGCCTTCGATTCGCTTCTGATGAGGAGTTCGTCGCCCTGGTAAAAAAAGCCGTAAAAGAGAAATTGTCTGAAAATGACATCAAGAAATCCATTAAAAACTGGAAAGGAGACTATTATCGGGTGTAAAAGGAAATTCGAACCTTAAAAATGAGCCTAAATTGATCGCAGGTAACTCGATATGGGCATTATTTTCCTGAAAAATAGAAATCCTGATTACAAGGGGTTCGCATTAAAGGTATCCCCCTGGCTGAGGTCTCCCGTGGTAAAGCCCTTTTTAAACCACCTCATGCGTTGCGCTGAGGTACCATGGGTGAAAGAATCCGGCACCACCCTGCCTGAGGATTGTTTCTGCAGCCGGTCATCACCAATGGCATAGGCGGCATTGAGGGCTTCCTCAAGATCACCCGACTCCATCATTTGACTCATTCGCTGCGAACGATTGGCCCATACACCTGCCAGAAAATCAGCCTGAAGCTCAAGTCTGACAGAGTACTTGTTGTATTCCGCCTTGGTCATTTCACCTCTGAGCTTTTGAACCTGATCCGTAATACCCATGAGATTCTGGATATGATGACCCACTTCATGTGCGATAACATAGGCCTGGGCAAAGTCACCAGGCGCATTGAGTTTCCTTTCCATGTCTTCAAAAAAACTGAGGTCCAGGTATAATTTTTCATCCCCCGGGCAATAAAAAGGTCCGGTGGCACTGGAAGCAGATCCACATGCCGAGGAGACGGAACCCGTAAAAAGAACCAAGGTCGGTTCTCTGTAATTTTCAATCATTCCATTCCAGACATCCTCGGTGCTCGCCAGAATAACCCGGCTAAATTCTGCCAATTCATTCTCTTCAACCGTTCCCTGATAAGGAACAGAAGTCTCTGTCGGGCTATTGCCTCCCGTAAAAAACTCCCCTAATAAACTCAAGGGGTTGTTACCGGTAAAAAAAGAAAATGCCAGGAACAGACCCACAATGACCAGGCCCGTTTTTGAAAACAAAAGTTTGAACAGCGGACCGATCAGCATGGGGTTAAATCCGCCGGAACCCCTCCCGGATCCTGACTGCCCCCTTCTGTCTTCAACATTCGAACTTTGACGTTGCCCTTTCCATTTCATGTGACTGATTGTTTAATTGATGAAAATTTTCCTGATAAATTTAATGAAAATTAAAATACTTTTTAAAATCATTCTTTAGCCCGAAGGATGTCTACCTTATCCTGAAAAACCCACAAGAAAATGGCAGATGACAACAGGCCTCTGCTGTACTGTGAGAGCATATTTCAGGCCCGTGGACTTCGAATCCGGAACCTGCAAATCAACCTGCTTATGAATAAACAGCCATGGGTCATTCTGATGAAAAAATCAGGATGAGGGCCTATTTTACGATCATGACCCTTTCATATATGATCCTTCGCTCAAAACCATCAGGAACCAATTCGTCCATTTTTGTGTTATCCGTAATATCATTATATGCCGCTGCATTTGGCGAATTGTCTGAAGTTTCTGTAAATCTTAGATAATCAAGGGCATCATTAAGACTTTTGAAACCGTCAACGGTAAAAACTGAAAACCGGTCCTTGTTTCCTGCAGGATAGATCACAGAAGAAATTCCCCAGTAAGTCATATTATTCATGATGTTGTTGATACTTGCCTCATGAAAAGGCTTCCAGAGTGACCTGTTTTCCTGAATAAAGGCTGTCAGATCTGTAGGCTTGGCATAATTCACAAGTGCAAATGTATAGTCCCCCGGAATTTGATCCTCAGATTGCACGTAGTAATCAAAGGTCACAGTGGTAAAGGAGCTCGTTTCAATATCTTCAACTTTGACATCACCAAGAACACCCATATTATCTGTCCAGACCTTATTGGGATCCATATTTTCGATGTTTTCATAGGTGTTTACAATAACATAATTTGGCGTTAGGTCATCGGCATTGGTAGTGCCCACTTTTCTCCAGAGAGACCAGGATTCCATCTGGCCCTTATTGATGGCTGACTGAGCTACCTGTGACCAGTATTTGGTTTCACGTTCAACAAATTTTGAATCCTGATCGGCAGGAACATGACGATACTGTAAATAACTTATTTGCGCGTTCAACGAGCCGGCAAAAAGCATGACAATCAAAACAAGACATAATTTTTTCATAATAAAGCGTTCATTAAATTAAAAAATTCTCTTAAAGTTACATATTTTTTGACTGTATTCATAACATAAAACCTCCGAGGCATGAATAATCCTGTTTTTCAACCAAAAGGCAAAATTTTTTAAACAACAAGGCTGTCGGCTTTCTATAAAAAAACAATCTACTTATTCAGGAACCAATGTACATAGCCACAATGATCACAGATGTAGTTTTGAGCCTTTTTATTGGCCCATTCCAATCCTAAAAATGTCATCCCCGGCGTATTCATCAAAGTTTGTCGCTCCCAGAAAGTATCATTTTTACAAACGGCGCATTCTAATTTATTTCCTTGTATGATTCTTTCAGATGCTATTGGTTTTTCTTTCATTATTTTTATGGTTTTAAAGCAATCAATCATTGTTTATTGTTTTACCAAGATAATCATATTTACTCAGAGTACTTGTGCTGACCAATTGATAAATAACGAGATCCCCATGAATCATTTTAATGATTGGAATCCTGTAGCTTTAAATTATTAGCTACATTTACACTGAATGATTAAAAAAACCACCGTTATGGGTAAAAATGAAGTTAAAAATGGCATGAAGCGCCGGGAGTTTTTAAAAAACAGCTCCAGGTTTGTTGCAGGCTCTGTTTTGTTGCCTATTGGGAGTTATCCTCTATTGAGCGCTGTTACCCCTTCTCTAAAAGAAAAATCAGTTCCTGAAATTTTACTCAACAACGGCATATCGATACCAATGCTTGGTTTTGGAACGCATACTCTGAAAGGAGCTGCCTGTGAACAGTATGTATCGGAAGCCATATCGGTAGGTTTTCGACTTTTTGATACCGCAACGATCTATGGCAACGAAGAAGCCGTTGGTGCCGGCATCAAAAGAAGCGGAATCAATAGAAAAGAACTTTTTGTGACCTCGAAGCTTTGGGTCGATGATTCGGGCTTCGACAGTACAATTAAAGCCTTTGAAACCTCCATGGGCAAACTGGATCTGGACTATCTGGATCTCTACCTTATCCACAGGCCAAGAGGAGACATAAAAGGAACCTGGAAGGCGATGGAATCACTCTATGAAACCGGTAAAATCAAAGCCATAGGAGTGAGTAATTTTGAACCTGATCAGCTTGATGAATTGATGACCTATGCCAAAATCAAACCGGCGATCAATCAGATAGAAACCCATGTTTTCTTCCAACAACCTGCTGCACATCAGTATTTAAAACAGCATGATATTCAAATGGAGGCCTGGTCTCCCTTTGCAGCTGGTCGAAATGACATCTTCAATAACCAGACCCTTGCCTCGATTGGTAAAAAATATCAAAAGAGCAATGCGCAGGTCTGCTTGAGGTGGCACTTTCAAAGAGGGGTCATTGCCATTCCGAGGTCTTCACAAAAAGTACATATGATCGAAAATCTGGACATCTTTGACTTTGAGCTGGATCAGAATGATATGGAGACCATCGCCGCACTGGATCTCAATACCACACAATTTCCGGAGTGGGGTTGACGAACTTTTTATCCAAGTATATAATTTGAAATTTCATGATGTCCACCATAAGAAAAAAAGATAAATGGCTCGCAGGGCGAACTGCAGTGGAGATATATATGTTCAAAGGTGCGAGAGCACCGAAACAGGATAGCCAAAGGTGATTGATCTGATTGCTGTCAACCTTGACAAATAAATTCCTTACTTCCGAAAAATATAAGGAAGGCTGATGATCCACATCAATGACTGCCTTGTCCTGAATCATTGTAAATGATCCTCATATCACTTATATTCTGCACTGTGATACCCTTAGAATTTTATCGCAATGAACACTTTCAACAGAATTCCCCAAACAATGTCTATCCCAAATAGGTTTTTACAGATACTCTTACTCCTAGTGCCTGTTATTCTGATGGCACAAAATGATTTTCGAAAAGCAAGGGAAAACATGGTAAGTACCCAGATCGCCTCAAGAGGCATCAAAGACAAGACCGTCCTTGATGCCATGCGATCCATCCCAAGGCATCTTTTCGTTCCCGAGGAGATCGCATCACAGGCGTATCGCGACAGACCTTTACCCATTGGTCACGGACAAACCATTTCACAACCCTATATCGTGGCCTTTATGACCGAGGTCGTGAAACCCAAAAGTCATTTTAAGGTACTGGAAATTGGTACGGGTTCAGGATATCAGGCAGCTGTTCTCAGTCAGATCGTTGATACCGTATATACCATCGAAATTGTTGATCCCTTGTACCGACTGGCCAAAAAACGTCTCAAAGACCTTCACTATGAAAACGTAATGGTTAAAAGCGGAGATGGTTATTACGGATGGGAATCCAAGGGACCTTTTGACGCCATTGTAGTCACTGCCGCAGCTGAATTTATACCCCCTCCTCTGATCTCCCAACTCAAGGAAGGTGGAAGAATGATCATCCCGGTGGGAACTCCCTTTGCCACCCAGCAATTGTTACTGGTTACCAAAAAAGAAGGTAAAGTCAAAACAAATAACCTCATGTTTGTGCGATTCGTACCTTTCACAAGAGCTGCAACAGGGTCATAAGGCTATGAATACTGAAGATGATAAGCCCCTACACATACAAAAATCCCACCCTGAGACTGACTTTGTCAGTAGCCTTATTATCAGCCTCTATCGTGGCTTATGAGATTCAGCTGATGCACTTTTTTACCATCGTGCAATGGCATCATTTTGCCTCCATGGTCATTTCCATTGCTCTCCTCGGATTTGGAGCCAGTGGTACGCTTTTGTCATTATTCAGAAAACAGATGGTCAAAAATGCAGAAGTTATGCTCCCTACTGCTATGATCAGTACGGGTCTGTTCATGAGTCTTGGCATCAGGCTCTCGCGAATGGAATTTTTACTGTTTGATTCCTACCTGCTGTTTGTTGATCCTACACAGTTTTTAAGATTGATGGGGACCTGCTTCTTATTCTTCCTTTCATTTTTGACGGGTTCTCTGGCCCTGGGTCTCATTTTTGTCAAAAGAGTATCTCAAATCGGTGTTTTTTACTTTGCTGACATGACAGGTTCCGGACTTGGAGGGGCATTCGCTATTTTTCTGCTATGGCAGATTGAGCCTGCCGATCTGCCCTGGGTTATCGCCCTGATGCCGGTACTCGCAGGCCTGATGATCATCCGAAAAAAGTCGCGCTATCTTCTTGCCGGTTATGGGGTTATCGTTATTGGAAGCTGTATTCTTCAAAGCACCGAACCCTTAAATCTGAAACAGTCACAATTCAAAGGTATCAGCTATGCCTTGAATTTACCAGAAGCCAAAGTTGAAGAACAGATCAGCAGTCCTTATGGTCTGGTTCAGGTGGTCTCCTCTCCGGTACAGCGTTATGCTCCGGGTCTTAGTCTCAATTACCAGGAACAGATAGGCCCCTCTAGAGTAATCTTCAACAATGGCAACTGGTATACAGTCATACCGAATGTGGATGCAAAAGACAGCCACCATGTGCTCGATTACACCACTATGGCCCTGCCTTATGCGCTTGGCGATCCGGAGAGGGTACTCATCTTCCATGCCGGTGCAGGCCTTGAAGTGAGCCATGCTTTGTTCAACAAGGCACTTCACGTGGATGCCATAGAACCCAATGCCAGCGTCACCGAACTTATAAAAGGGCCTTATGCTCAAATTACAGATTCTTTGCATTACAAGCCACAGGTGCATTATTACAACACAACACCCCGAACTTTTTTAAAGCAATCTGATGAATTGTTTGATCTTATACAATTGCCTCTTTCAGGTGCCTTTGGAGGAACTGTGGGACTGAATGCACTTCATGAGGAAAACCTTTTCACAAAAGAAGCCCTTTACGAAATGTGGCAAAAACTGAGTCCTGAGGGTATGATCGTTTTTTCGTCCTACATTGATCTGCCCCCGAGAATCACACTTAAATATGCTGCCCTGATAGCCGAACTTCTTGAGTCTGTCGGAACAGAAGAACCACTGGAACATCTTGTAGCTGTAAGAAGCTGGGCAACCCTCAGCTATGTGGTCAAAAAAAGTCCTTTGACCGAAAAAGAACTTTCTGCCCTGAGGCATTTCTGTGATGAACTGGGTTTTGACAGGGTATTGATGAACGGTTCAGAAACCGAGGAAGCCAATAATACTTTACAAAATGACCACGCTTTTGAACTTATTAGACAAATGTTCGGTCCAAACCGGGATCATCTTATCGAGGTTAATGATTTTAACATCAGCATCCCGACCGATAACCGGCCCTATTTTTACCAGTTCCTCAGATTGAAAAATCTAGTCAGACAATGGGAAACCCTTGGTGAACGCGCAGCCCTCTTTGAACTGGGTTATTTGATCTTGCTGGTCACCCTGCTGCAGGTATTGATACTTGGATTTGTGCTGATCCTTGTTCCCTTATTCAAACTTGGCTTTAAAGGAGGGCATAAAACACAGGTCTTGACCTATTTTTCAGGTTTGGGACTGGGCTATATGTTTTTTGAAATTGTACTGATCAAATACTTTGTGCGCTTTCTGGGACATCCCATTTATGCTGTTGCAACCGTGATCTCTATCATGCTTGTCAGTTCAGGTCTGGGGAGCCTTTTTGCTTCCAGAATGAAACTGCCGTTTAAGAAATTGTCCATGGCCACGGGGCTGATCAGCATCATGATCTTTGGCTATAGCCTGGTATTGAGTCCCTTGCTCGATCAAACGGTGGGCTGGCCCCTTTGGGGAAGACTGCTTATTACTGTTTTTACCATTGGAGTTCCGGCCTTTTTTATGGGCATGCCCTTTCCTTTAGGCCTTCAACTTGTCCATTCGAAACACCAAAGCCAGGTTCCCTGGGCCTGGGGCATCAACGGATGTGTATCTGTCATAAGCACCTTGCTGGCTGCCATTATCGCCGTCGAACTCGGATTCAAAGCCGTACTTCTCTGGGCCGCGGCTGCCTATCTTTTGTCGGCGATCAGCCTGCGCTGGCTGAATCGCGACGGACTCTCCAACAAAGGGATTTCGTGAAATTTTTATTATCTTAGGAAAATAAATCAATATTGAAATGTTAAACAAACTAAGTAAAACAGATCGAATTTTATTGATATTGGCGCTTGGCACTTTGATCTTTTCAGAGCTGATGTGGTTCAACGGAGAACGTGAGGGAGCTCTGTTCGTTGGACTCTGGGTACCTTCTATTCTGGGATTCGCAATTTTCTTAAAACTAATAAAAAGTAACAAATGATTGATCTCATTCCATATGCAGCCGGTGTTGTTACCTTACTATTTGGAATTGCATTTTACTATTTTCTGGAAGAAATTAGAGGGAATAACTAAATGAGCCATGAAAAGCGACAAATCTGATTCGATCCGATCTTCTGACTAAATCCAGGCCTTTTTCCCGCAATCAAAATTTCCCGGCCCCTTTCGCAAAGGAGCCGAGTCATACCTGCTGCAGTCGCACTGTGGGTTATTGGGTCCTGCCTTCCAAATCAAGCATAAAGGTATACATCAAAGCCGTTCTCTTATATCTTTCAAAACGTCCTGATGCACCCCCGTGTCCCGTTTCCATATTGCAATCCATGAGGATCAAATTGTCATCCGTTTTCAGCTCCCGCAGTTTGGCGACCCACTTTGCCGGCTCCCAGTATTGTACCTGGCTGTCCCAAAAACCTGTGGTAACCAAAATATTCGGATAGGCCTTAGCCTCTACATTATCATATGGCGAATAGGATTTCATATAGTCATAGTATTCTTTCACCTTAGGATTCCCCCATTCGTCAAACTCCCCTGTTGTCAGTGGAATTGATTCATCCAGCATCGTAGTCACCACATCCACAAAAGGCACAGCAGCAATGATGCCATTCCAGAGCTCGGGCTTCATATTCACCACGGCTCCCATCAAGAGCCCTCCGGCAGAGCCTCCCATGGCATACATATGTTGAGGACTTGTATATCCTTCATTCACAAGATGCTCGCCGCAATTGATGAAATCGGTAAAGGTATTTTTCTTTTTTAACAGCTTTCCATTTTCATACCAGTCACGACCCATTTCCTGTCCTCCCCTGATATGTGCCATGGCATACACAAAGCCCCTGTCGAGCAGACTGAGCCTTGAAGCGTCGAAGACCGGCTCGGTGCTGTTGCCATATGACCCGTAAGAATACAACAGCAGGGGTGTTGAGGCCGCCTTTTTGGTCCCCTTTTTATATACCAGAGAAATAGGAATACGGGTACCATCGGTTGCCGTTGCAAACAAGCGTTCAGAAACGTAATTCTCAGGAGAAAAATCACCGCCAACCACTTCCTGCTGCTTCAACAGGGTCTGCTCCTTCGTATCCATATTGTATTCGTAGGTACTGACGGGTGTGGTCAATGAAATATAACCATATCGCAAAAGGTTGGTATCAAAGTCAAGATTCGCTGTGGTAAAAGTCACATAACTCGGATCATTGAATTCCAGATAATAATCTAAGGATCTGTCCCAGGTCATGATCCTGATTTCCCTCAAACCATTTCTGCGTTCGGTAAGCACAAGATGATTTTTAAACAGGTCATAATCCTGTAAGAATATGTCTTCCCTGTGGGCGATGACATCGGTCCAATTTTCCTTGGCAGAAGCAGTGACCGGCGCTTTGACCAAACGGAAATTCTTGGCATCCAAATTGGTTCTGATATAAAAATCATTGCCGTAATGATCAACACTGTATTCCAAATTACGCTCTCTCGGCTGGATGATCTTAAATGTGCCCTCGGGCTTGTCCGCATCCAGAAATCTGTATTCTGAAGACAGGGTCTGGCTACTTCCTATAATGATATAGGCCTTGGATTTCGTTTTGTATACATAAGTGTTAAAGGTTTCGTCCTTTTCTTCAAAAACCAGTACATCCTCAGATTGTTCTGTTCCGAGAACGTGCCTGTAGATTTTATTCTGCCTCAGGGTTTGCGGATCCTTTGTGGTATAAAATACCGTTTTATTGTCATTGGCCCAGGTAGCACCGCCACCGGTATTGCTCAATTTATCGGGTAAGATTTCTCCGGTTTCCAAATTTTTAAAATAAAGCGTGTACTGTCTTCTTGAAATGGTATCAAGACCATAAACCAATAATTTATTATCCTTACTTACTGACCTGCCCCCTATTCCGAAATAGGCATAGCCTTGAGCCATTTCAGGACCATTGAGCATAATCTCTTCATCTTCAGTTCCAATTTTTTTCCTGCAGTAAAAGGGGTAATCCTTACCCTCTTCATACCTGGAATAATAGGTATATCCGTTATCTTTCACCGGAACAGACTGGTCGTCCTTTTTTATTCTCCCAACGATTTCCTTGTATAAAGTGTCTTTCAAAGCCTGCTGTGGCTTCATGACTTCCTCCAAATACTTGTTTTCTGCATTTAAATAATCCAATACATCCTGGGTTTGTGCATCCGGTGTTTCGGCATTCTTTTGAGCGTCGCTCAAACGAATCCAAAAGTAATTATCAATACGGGTATCGTTGTGTATGGTTAATTCTTCAGGAATCATTTTTGCTTCAGGTACGGGTATTTCCGAAAATTTTGATTTCGATTCTTCTGACTTTTTGCAGGATACGGTAAGCAAGAGCAGCAAGGAAACAATAAAAAAAGGTGATTTCATTTCAATAGAGGTTAAGATTAATGAGTTAAAGAAACAAAAATTACAGGGATAATTCAACCTATTCAACGCGAATTATGAAATCTTGCAGGTCTCATCTTTAAATGCGAACAGAACTCCTGATCTTCATTTCAAAAAATGCGTGTTCAATTTTCCTTATATTTAGAGCTCAAAACAATCTGGTGAACCATGATCCCGTACTTCAGAAAAATAAGAAAAAAAATGGCAGATGACAACCGCCCGATCAAGTATATCAGATATGCCATCGGGGAAATTGTTCTGGTAGTCATTGGGATTCTCATTGCACTGCAGATCAATACCTGGAACCAGGAATTACACCAGAAGAAACTGGAAAAAAAGACACTGGAAAAAATCAAAGAAGATTTGGTCTTGCAAATGGAAATCATTGAAAAACAACTGAGCTTCGAGAATAAGGCGCTGGCTCATGCAGATTCCTCTTTTATGATAATCAATTCGAAAGTTGACGTCGTTAATTTAACAAGACTGCTCGACAGTCTTTCAGAAAGGCACACTTTTGTGGCCAACAGGGTGACTTTTGATAATCTTGGACTGGCTGGAAATACCACTGTAATGAGCAATCCGGATTTACAAAACGAAATAGTGAGGTACTATCAGCTATTGGATTATACCTCTTCGGTAATCAACAACAATAATCTGTACAGGACCAATAGCCAGTTTGGAACCTTTGTGGTTAATAATGAGCTCGGGTTTAGAGTTGATGAAAACGGACAAGCAGATCAGAATTATGTTTTAAACCCTGAATTAAGGTTTACTTTGCAAAAACAACTGGATGGAAGAAAGTACAGCTCAAAGAATAATATTGAAAAGTCTATCATACAAATGGACAAAACAAAAATATTGCTTCAGCTCATCAATAAAGAATTAGAAAAAAAATAGGGAATACATGAGGAAACAGGACTGCTTCCTCAAATTGGCCTGCTTCATGTTTTTTAATTCAATTAATTCCCTATATTTAAACATCAACAACCAAATTCATTCTTTAAATGCCTCGATTCAACAAGTGTTTCCTTGTTTGCAGAAATCACGCGTTCGTGAATTGCTCTAAAAATATTTTTTATGGATAAATCAGCAACGAAGCGAATTGTGAGCCTCGATATTTTAAAAGGACTGGTCATGATCCTGATGACGCTTGATCACGTTAGAGATTATTTTCACTTCGATGCTTTTTTCTTTGATCCGACCGACCTCAGTCAGACGAGCCCCCTTTTGTTCATGACACGGTTTGTTACGCATTTTTGTGCACCGGTATTTGTCATGCTGGCAGGAACTTCGGCTTTCCTTGTGGGGCGAAGAATGAACAAAAACGAATTGTCGGTCTGGTTGTTGAAGCGTGGACTCTGGTTGATTTTCCTTGAAATCACGGTGATCAGATTCGCCTGGGTCTTCAACCTCACTCTTACGCCAGTATGGTTAGGCGTTATCTGGGCCATAGGTGCAGGTATGATGACACTTGCCTTGTTTATCAGGTTGCCAAAGTATTTTTCTTTGGGCCTTGCAGCACTGATGATCTTCGGGCACAATGCGCTCGATGGCTTTCATCCCGAAGGCAACGAATTCCTGGCATCAGTTTGGAGAATGCTACATATTCGGAGCCAGATTCTTTTAGGAGACTTGCAGATCAATATCATTTATCCTGTGATCCCCTGGCTGGGTCTGATGATCGTGGGTTATTATTTTGGCAGCTTATACCAACCCGAATATAACAGGAGCCGAAGACTTCGAATATTGCTTTATTCAGGGTTCTCATGCCTTTTGCTTTTTGTTGTATTGAGGTTTGATAATTTATATGGAGACCCTTCTCCTTGGATAAAACAGTCTTCGCCGATATTTAGTTTCTTGTCGTTTATCAACGTTACAAAATATCCGCCATCACTTCTATACCTTTTGATCACCATCGGCCCGTCACTGCTGTTTTTAAACCTTTTTGAAAGGTTTGATTTCAATTGGTTAAAGCCTGTCATTACCATCGGCAGGGTTCCGATGTTCTGGTATATCCTGCATTTGTATCTGATCCACTTTGTGGCAATGATCGCAGCAGTGTTAACGGGATACACTTTTTCTGACATGATCCTCACAAGATTCGTAATTCGTGAACCGCAATTAAAAGGTTATGGTTTCGAACTTTGGGCCGTTTATCTGTTCTGGATCGGGATCTGTTTATTTTTATATCCGATTTCCAGGTGGTACGACAATTACAAAAGGACAAACAGAGACAAATGGTGGTTGAGCTATTTGTAAACCCCTTGTCTCATCCTTTTCAAGAAGGTGATTATTCATACCTCAAGGCATCAATGGGATTCAGTTTTGCAGCCTTTCGGGCAGGGAAATAACCGAAAGCCACCCCAACCAAAGCTGAAAACCCGAACCCTATGACTATGGAAAAAAGAGCTGTTGGGATAAAGAAACCTGTGGCCCTGTATATGATCTGATTTCCTATGACACCTAGGACGACCCCTAAGGCACCACCCGATAAACTCAGTACAGTGGCCTCAATCAGGAATTGGGTAAGTATGTCATTTTCCCTGGCACCAATGGCCAGTCTCGTGCCTATTTCACGGGTTCGTTCCGTGACAGAAACCAGCATGATATTCATAATGCCAATGCCGCCGACGATCAACGAAATACTGGCGACTGCCCCCATTAAAATGGTCAAAATTCCTGTGATGTTCCTGGTGATTTCCTGTAATTCTATTTGTGTCATGATCTCAAAGTCATCATCCTCTCCCTCTTTTATTTTATGAGATTCCCTCAGCAATTCGGTTGTTTCCAGCTTTGCATCCAGGATATGATCTTCGTCCATGGCACTTGCCATGATCATGGTATAGCCTCTTGTGCGGCCGTATAACCTGTTTTGAATCGTGGTATGGGGAGCAAGAATGATGTCGTCCATGTCTTGCATGCCGCCCGTTCCTTCTTCTGTTAATAAACCTACCACCGTAAAAGGTACTTTATCAATGCGTATTTGCTTACCAATCGGATCGGTTCCGGGAAAGAGTTCTCTTCGGATGGTTTCACCAATCACACAGAATTTCTTGGCCGTTTTCACATCATCATCGGTAAAAAAGCTCCCGGATTGCAATTCTCTGCTCGTGATATAAAAATAGTCATAGGCAACACCATAGACCATGGTTGATTTGTATCCGTCTGGTCCGATAGCCTGAGCACCTATGGCCAGCAACGGGGATAATTTTGGCATCCAGACCGAATTTTTTTGCAAAATATCAAGATCTTTTTGATCAATGGGCCTTCCCATTCTGACATTGATACCGGCCTTGTGTTCCATCTTGGTCTGGATCATCAGCAAGTTGGTTCCCAGACCCGATATTTGATTTTGAACCTGCAGGGTTGCACCTTCTCCGGCCGAAATGGTCATGATGACAGCGGCAACACCAATAATGATTCCCAGAACGGTCAGTAAACTTCGCGTCCTGTTCTTATTGATAGACTGAAATGCAACTTTAAATATTTTTAACAATCGTCTCATGTGGTCTTGTGGTCAGGTCCTACGGGTTTTTCCAATTCTTTGAGAGCACTTTCACGGGTGCTTCTATTTTCTATGATCCTGTCTGATAAAATGCTGCCGTCCCTCAAATAAATGATACGCTTTGCAAATTGGGCAATTTCAGGTTCATGAGTAATCATGACGATGGTCTTTCCCAAATCGTTCAGTTGAACGAAAAGATCAGCAATATCGACACTTGAACGACTGTCAAGATTACCGGTCGGTTCATCGGCCAGAATCAGGGTCGGATCATTGACCAGTGCCCTGGCAATGGCCACCCTTTGCTGTTGCCCTCCTGAAAGTTCATTGGTCTTGTGGTTCACACGATCAGACAGACCCACCTGGTCAAGCGCCTTTCTGGCCAGTTCCTTGGAGTTTGAAAATTGTCCTGACCGGTTATAAATTAAAGGCAACTCGACATTTTCAAGAGCTGTGGTACGCGCCAGCAGGTTGTAACTTTGAAAGATAAAGCCTATTTTTTGGTTTCGAATATCAGCCAGCTCATTTTTACCCAGGTCATTTACCCGAACGTTGTCAAGCATGTATTCACCCGAAGTAGGCTTGTCAAGACAGCCGATAATGTGCAATAAAGTTGATTTACCCGAGCCGGAAGCACCCATGATGGCAACAAAATCCCCCTCGTGAATTACCATGTCCACATCGGTAAGGGCCCTGACTTGAATTTCACCGTTTTTAAACACACGGCTGAGTTTATGGGTCTCTATAACTTTTCTGGCAGCCACTCAATTATTTATTAGATTTAATGCCATTGATCACCTTCATGTTTTCTGATATTTCAGAACCATCCGAAAACCTTTTTATTTCCGACTGCAAACCGACTTTGATCCCCACTTCGATAAATTTGAAATCCAGTTTTCCATAGTCATCGTAAAAGAAACCATCGAAGCGCGCAGGTAATGCCTTTTTATAATTTGAAGGCGTGAAAAGCTCTTCATTGTCAAGGGATTCCACGAACTTTACCCGAATTGAATCAGGCAGGGAATTCTTGGCGCTCACCTCCAGCACAGGTTTGATTTTTTCCAACATACCCTGGCTTGGTCTGAAACGCAGGGCCGAATTATTGACCAGCCATACGTTTTTTGCCCTGTTGGTGATGAATTCTATATTCGCCGTCATACCCGGTATCAACAGGCCTTCTTGATTGTCAACTGCAATAACCACCTTGTAATGAACCACGTTATTGATTTCTATGGGTTGCAACCGGATCTGGCTGACTTTCCCGTTAAATGTTGCTTCGGGGTAGGTCTGAATCGTAAAACGGATCTGCATGCTGTCTTTGATATAACCAATGTCACTTTCGTCCACATCAGCCAAAATTTGCATTTTTGAAAGGTCCTCTGCAATGGTAAACATGGTAGGCGTAGCGAAGCTGGCAGCTACGGTTTGACCCTCATCAACCTGCTTTTCAATGATGACCCCATTAATGGGAGAAGTTATTTTTGCAAATCCAATATTCACTTCTGTGTTGATCAGTGAGGCACGAGCCGCTTCTCTGGCACTTTTGGCCTGCTGGTAACTGAATTTTGAATTGTTGAATTCCTGCTCAGAAATAACTTCCTTTTCGAACAACAGTTTATTTCTTTCATATTGGTCCTCCGCCTGGCCCAGCCTTGCCTCACTTACTGCCAAATCGGCTTTTGCAGACTGCAACCTTGTTCGAAGCATGCTCATGTCCATTTCGGCCAGCAACTGCCCGGCCTTTACCTCATCATTGAAATCAACATAAATTCTGGCAATGGTCCCTGAGATCTGTGTGCCCACATCCACTGTGTTAATGGCTTCCAGGGTACCCGTACTTGAAACAGTGGCCTCAATATCGCCCTTTTTAATCAGGGTATAAGTGTACTCAATGTTTTTAGCCTCAATTCTTGGCTTCAGATAAAAGTATGCGATCACCGCCAGCAGCAAAATCAGCAATATGAACAACCATCGGTATTTTTTCATAGAAGGAAATATTTCATATTCATATTTCTCAGAAATCAACAGCCCAGCGTATCATTTGAGTTCTATGTTAAATTTACAGCTAAGTATT
>JAHEHF010000018.1:0-6135 GCA_024644745.1 Flavobacteriaceae bacterium | reverse complement strand
AGAAAAAAGAAACAGCAGGAACAACAGAAACCAATCAAACAGACACCGCCGTTCTTGAAGGAATGTGGCAATTAAAATCGGGGGTATGGGACAATGAAGACGGTACTTTTTTAAGGTACCCCGAAGACAGCATCACAACAGAAAGTGATGCCTATATTATTTACAGTAAAAAACACTATATGCTCATTGCCGATGCTCCTAAAATGGATTATTACAGAGGAGAACTGATCGCCTATTCACTTGAGGGGGACCAATTGACCGTTTCAACAAAACTCAGCAATTTCGAAAAACATAAGGATATGGAAGCTGTTTGGACCATCAAGATAGAAGACAATACCCTGAGTGCCAATCTAGGCAAAAACAAAGAAGTCTGGGAGCGGGTAGAATAATGACCTGTACAGATTTTATTTGCCTACTTTTCCTGCCTTAGATATATATTCATTGCATCATTGTAGCATTGAGTAAGATGCTCACCCGGTCGGAGGTGAAGGTTTCACAACCCAGGGCGCCGGTTGAAATGGAGAATGCAGAAATCAGATCTAATATTTAAGATTTGAGATTTAAGAATCATTCATGCATTCCCGCATTCATGCATTAATTATAGCATTGCAGCATCGAAGTTTTGTTGATTTCGGTGCGACGTATTGAATTCGAGATTCAAAAATATAGGAAGGAGTGAGTTTATAAATTCTCCCATTCATGAAAGGAAGAAAATGGACGGGAAAGATCACTTAGCTTTAAACTCAGGCCTCTATGAACTGATATGAAATATTGTTTTCACGCTCACATAGGCAACGTACAAATAAAAAGTAAACAGCAGAAACCGTTGCACAATGCCGTAGTATTCTAAGGAATATAGTGTCTTGTCGAATGCCGGTGACAGATTTAAAGCAACACCGAGCATGATCAGCATAAAAACGAGATAGGAAATGTTTTGGAAATTTTTACCCACTTTGCTTTTCCAGCTCAGGGCAAAAACCACTGGTGAAAAATAACCTATCATCATGGAGAGCCCAAAAATATTATGCAGGTGGTGTGGGGCCGGAAAAAAACCAATCCCAGACTGAGAGACCCCATAGGCCAGCAAAAAAATGCCGGGAATGACGGGTAATTTGTTTTGCTTAGAAAAAATTACAATTCCAATTCCAAACAAGATCATCAAAAGACCGATCGACACACTGAATATTTGCCATGGAAGGTAAAAAGGAGATCCCTCTTTCCCTATTTCACTTACCGTCTGTGCCACTGAACTATAGTCATGCAGCAAACTTCCTAAAACCAAAGATCCGGCAACAAATAGAACTGATGCCACCCAGCCTGAAGGAAGTATTTTTTGCAAGTTCATATACGTCTTTTTTTTAAGACGAATCAAAGATCAATTGGTAACATGTAAAAACTCAAGCACCGGAACCAAGCTTTTTTCCGGACTTTCTTCCATCGGAACATGGCCCGTATTTTCGAGAATCACCAGGGTGCTTTTGGGCAGGTCCCTGTGAAATCTATGTGCATAAGAAACAGGGATCAGCAGATCCTTTTCACCCCATAGGACTAGCGTGGGCTGAGCAATGCTTTTGATCTTAGCTGTGTGATCCCAATCGGCCTCTGCGGCCATTCTGTCTACCAGGGCCTGACGATTGCCATCCCTTAGGGTGAGGTCAAAATATCGGTCTACCAAAGATTCTGTGACCTTTGACGGATCAGCATATACGTTTTCGACGCTGGACCTAACCATTCGACGGGGTGTAATGAATGTCAATACTTTATTTAGAACAGGAATACGGGCTAATCTAAATCCGAGTGGTACACTTTGTGACTTCAATGGATAGCCTGCCGCATCGATTAAAATAAGCTTGTTCACCTTCTGCGGATTTTTGGCGGTAAACTGCCAGGCAATGGCTCCACCCAAAGAATTTCCTCCTAAAATACACTGACTGATCCCCAGTGAAGACAGAAACTTTTCTGTGAATTTCACATAATGATCCATGGAGTAATTTCTGTTCGGAAACGGACCTGTGAGCCCAAACCCGGGAAGGTCCATTCTGATAACGCGGTGTTCCTTCTGTAATTCATCCGACCAGTCATCAAAAGTGTGCAAACTTGCTCCTGTACCGTGAATAAGTACTACGGGCAGGGAATCCTTTGGGTTACCCTGATCGCGATAATGTACTTGCATCCCGTCAACAGTCAAAAAGGCTGAAGGAGCCTGAGCGTATGATTCCTTTAAGGCATGAACGGGAATGTCTCTATACCCGAACAGGAAACTCACAAGTAAAATCAAAATGCCCAGACCTGCAGTAAAGATTTTAATAATAGTGATCAGTAACTTCATGGTTTATAAGACAAAAAAATCAGCCTTGAATCTTTGGCATCAAGACCAAAGAAAATATAAAATGAACAAATAAATCCTTTAAAGCGTCATCGTTAGCCCTCCATCCGGCGTTAGGGTGGTCCCGGTAATATAACTCGCTGCATCCGAGCAGAGGAAATAAATGGATTGTGCAATTTCTTCGGGCCTTCCGGCGCGTTGAAGATGTACTTTAGGCAACAGCGCCTGGTCATAGACATCATCTCCAACCACACCTCGTAATCGCTGGTGCATGGGGGTGTCAATCACTCCCGGGCACAAAAGATTTACCCTGATACCTTGGGAGGCCAGTTCTGCCGAAACACTTGTTGTTAATCCCACAAGGCCGTGTTTGGAAGTTACATAAGCCGATCCGGTTGGAAATCCCAGAAAAGAATTGACTGAACCGATGTTTACAATGGCCCCGCCCTTTCTTTGTTTGATCATGGCTCTGGCTTCGTATTTCATGCTCAGGAAGATCCCCTTGAGATTGATATTCATCACGTGATCCCAATCGTCTTCAGACAGGTCTGTAATTTTACTGAGCTGCCCCTCAATTCCGGCATTGTTCACAGCGTAATCAAGGCCTCCGTAAGTATCTATGGCATGAGCCACCATCTGTTCTGTATCTTTGGCAACAGCAACATTGGTTTTAACAGCGCTTGCCGTACCTCCTTTTGCTTCGATCTCCTTGACCAGTTCAGCAAGTTCCTTTTCTCGTCGGGCGGCCAACACAACACGTGCCCCTTTTTCAGCAAATAATTTTGCTGTTGCTCTGCCTATACCACTGCTCGCTCCTGTGATCAGAACAACCTTTTCAAACATCTCAGACATTTTTACTTATTTTAAATTAATGATACCTACAAGGTACTAATTAAATCAATGTAGCCCATCTTAAAAATCACCCTCTCAAACAAGGCAGATTTGAGATTTAAGAATCATTCATGCATTCACGCATTCATGCATTAATTATAGAAGTGAATCATGGCATCATTGACTGCGGTCAATGTTTTTCACAGCTCAGATCGTTAATTTTATAAAATGAATTTAAACGTAATCAAAATGAAAAAAATACTATATGCCACAGACTTTTCGAAGAATGCTGAAAATGCTTTCAAATTTGCCTTAAAAATGGCAGAAAAGAGCCAGGCCGAGCTGATCATGTTACACGTATTTAACGACCCAACTGTATGGACCTATCCATATACAAAGGATCCTTTTGAAATAAAAAGGCAGGCTTCAAGGGCCTGGAAAAAGTCCTTACAGGAATTATTTGAACCTTATAAAACAAATGTGAACGTCAAATATGTGGCGCTTGAAAACCCTTCCGTTGTTAAAGCAATTCTTTCAGTGATTAAAAAATATGATCCGGGATTGATCATAACAGGGATCAAAGGAAAAAGCAAGATCAAGGAAGTTATCATGGGCAGCACCACCAAGGCTCTGGTACAACAGTCACCTGTTCCTGTTCTGGCAATTCCTGAAAATGCAGTATACAGAGATTTTAAAAATGTTCTGTACACCAGTGATTACCAGGAATCAGACATTCAAGCCATAGAACAGCTGATAGATCTTGTACATGATTATGACCCTGCGATCAAAGCCATACACGTGAGTACCTACAACGAGTTTTTAGGTGATCAAAAAATGGAATGGTTCAAGGATCTGGTCAATGACAAAATTGGAGATAAAAAGATCTCATTTGAGTTATTGTTAGCAGACAATATTTTTAAAAAACTGAATGACTACATGAGCGAAAATAAATTTGATCTGCTGGTAATGCTTGAAAAAGAACGATTTGGAATTATTGATAAATGGTTCCATGATGATCTTGTCAGTAAAATGGAGTTCCGAACTTCAATTCCTCTATTGAGCTATAATGAGCAATATTTGCGTGTAATGGATCAGGAGGATGTAAAAACCGGAAGGCGGATGGAACAAGAATATTAAGGAATGAAAAAGGGATCAATCCTTTTTTTCGGTAGTCAATTCACGGTCAATCGATGCAATTATTGAATTGCACATGCCTTTCATGGCATCAAACTGATTGTTCATGACCGAGAATTCATATACTGCCATAACAAAGCCATTTTTTTGTCTGAGGTCCTTTAACATGGCTTCATAATTTGCTTTGGGTAAGGCTATATTTTCGCCGGACTGCCCGTTTGTAACCTGATAAGTAAAGTTCTTGACAATTGGGTTCAGATCCAATACCCCATATGAGGGTTCATACAATAAAATTTCTGCATCAAATCTGAAATGCTCCTCTTCATTTTTTAATTTTTTGTACAGGGCCTGAAGATTGAGAAGTCCGTTTTTGATGGTGTCATTTGAGATCAGGGCCAAATTACCTGAATTAACCAGCTCCTGAAAGGTATTGTCATGTTGTGAAAACTTCTGCCAGATATAGATATTGGTGGTGTGAAAAGCAAAGGCATTTAAATCTGTTAAAGGTTTTCCCTCAAAATGCTCCAACACGTAATTGGCCGATTCAATTCTGGAATTTCTGACCTTTATATATTTTTCTAATTCAGAAATATTTAAATTCAGGTCTGTTTTTAGGTTTTGTAGGTAATGTAGTTCCTGTTTACGCTGTTTTCGGTCTTCATTGGAATTGTTGATCTGAAGGGCAATCAGGATACCTATAACCACAAGAATGATCTCGCCCAGGGCATAAATTATATATTTACTCAACTTGTTATCGGTGACTAATTGTTGTCTGATGTGTCTGAAGAACTTGATCATATTAGCTTATTTTATATTATCGCTGACCAATTGGCCTGTTAGTCAAAATGCCTGGCATTCATTTTTCAGTGAGCTACCGACTACAGCTTTTTGTATCAAAACAAATATAAGGGTTTGAAAGGCATTTTCCATGAGCAGTATCTTTTCATAAAATCAAAAGATGAAAGTTTGATTATCATAGAATTGAAACTCATGCATTGTAGAATTGAGAATGAACCACAGGCTTTTGCAATGTCTTATGAATCCCGGTCTTAGAATATTGTTTCGATAAATAAAAAACGGGTTTAGGACATAAAACAGAACCCCTCGTCCTTTTTAAAGTGTAATTCATCGCCCTTTATTTTAAATTTAGATCTAACAAATCATAATAACAATTAAAACCAATTAACGATGAAAAAACTAATTACCTGTTTGTTGCTGTTTGCAACCCTTATGATCAGCGCACAAGAAAATTATTGGACCGGATACAGTTTTAGCGTGGAACCAGAGGATGAGTCTACAGTTGCCAAACTGATCAATGATTATTTTACAGAACACAAAACAGAAGGTGTTACCGTGAGCCTGTATTCCAATCACTTCCATGATGAAGAGAACAATACTACGCATGAAATCGTTTTTGTGGGCACCTTAGATGCCCTTGGAGGTATGTATGCAGCCGACGGTGGTGATGCCTGGGATTTACTGGGGGCCCGACTCGACCACCATATCAAAGATGGAGGCGGCGCCAGAATGGGAACTGTAAAAGCATCGTACGGAGACACAGAAGGCAATTATCCCATTCAGCAAATTTATGTGCTGGACGTTGAAGATGCAGCTGCAATGCAGAAATCCTTAACAAAGTTTAATACCGATTTTAAACCTGAAGGCAGGGTTGTCATGATGGGAGACATAACCTCCGGGCTATCTGCTCATGGCGAGAACCATTGGGCCCTTGTCGGTTACAAGGATTTTAAATCGGCCATGGGAGGAGCCAATGCCGGTCTTACAGATAAACAAAAGGCTGCAAGAGCAGAAGGCTGGAAAACTTTCCAGGAAAACAACGGTGG
>JAHEHF010000071.1 GCA_024644745.1 Flavobacteriaceae bacterium | reverse complement strand
TGTTTTATCCGAAATATTTGGTTTAGAAAAAAATAGCTTATCTTTGCTGCGTGAGATGTAATTTTTAGGATCTCCCTAACTAAAAACTGCAATTATGAAAAAGGAAATACTATGGATCGCGATATGCGCGCTTGTTATTACCGGTTTCACAGAAGACAAATCCATTTTTTTTAAAGAATCAAAAGCAGCACGATATAATTTGCATCGGGCAGATGCCATTTTTACGGTGAAAAAAAGTATTGAGCCTTTTGAAATATTTTATACCCCTACGATTGACAATATGTATGTCGGATTCAAGGAAGCGATTGCTTTTAAGGAGTCCCGGGGAAATTATAAAAAAATAAACACCTTCGGATATTTAGGTAAATACCAATTTGGTGAATCCACCCTGAACAGGATCAGTATTTATGATACCGGCTCGTTTTTGGAAGATCCAAAACTGCAGGAAGATGCCTTTTATACCCTTTGTTCACTCAATAAATGGATTCTAATCAGAGATATCAAAAGAAGTGTGGGTAAAAAAATCAACGGAATCGAGATCACAGAATCGGGTATTCTGGCTGCGGCACACTTGGCCGGAGCAGGAAATGTAAAAAAATATTTGCGGAGTAATGGTGAATTGAATTCGACCGATGCCTATGGCACTGATGTTGAATTGTATATGAAAAGGTTTGCCGGCTACGATACTTCCTTCGTAAAACCCGAGAAGAACGCCCGTATCTAATATTTATGGAAAATAAAAATGCAGGGCCTTTTATGAAGGTCTGCATTTTCATTTTTCCATTCTTTAACCGTCATGGTTTTGATATATTCGCTCGGCAGGGTCAGATCCGCGGCCACACATAAATAGGTGGCAGGAGTAAGAACGTTTTTCAACTCTTCAAAAAGCTTTTGATTGCGATAGGGGGTTTCAATAAATATTTGTGACTGATCCTCTTGCTTTGAGTGCTTTTCAAGGCCCTTTATTTTTTGCTTTCGCTCTGTTTTGTCGATGGGCAGGTAACCATTAAAAGCAAAATTCTGCCCGTTCAATCCGGAACCCATCATGGCAAGAATAATAGAAGAAGGACCAACGAGTGGTACCACTGCCACTTTTTTCTGATGGGCCAGCATGACAATATTGGCTCCAGGATCAGCAATGGCCGGAACACCGGCTTCTGACAACAGGCCCACATTGATCCCCTTGAAGCATGGGTCAATAAAAGATTTTGATTCAAACTCAGTCGTGTATTTGTCCAAAACAAATATCCTCAAAGAGGGCTGTGACTTTCTTGGGGCTATTTTTTTTATAAATCTTCTGGCGGACTTTTCATTTTCAACAATAAAAAAATCAAGTCCCTCCACTATTTTTTTGACAGAAATGGGCAAAACCTCAAGCGGTTCGTTCTGCCCCAGCGTAGTCGGAATTAAAAATAGTTTTCCAAATTTAGCGTTCATCCCGAAGTTTGTTTACAATTTCGTCACAAGCTGCATCAAGCATGTCAAATACGGCTTTAAAACCACTGCCTCCCTCGAAATAAGGATCAGGAACTTCCAGGGACTCTCCCGGATGCAACTCATCCAAAATCAGTTTTACTTTTTCCCGGTCAAGTTCATTTCTGGCGAGTGAAAGCACATCTGCCAGGTTTGACTTGTCCATGACGTAGATCAAATCAAAGGCATCAAAATCTTCCTCTTTGAATTTACGGCAGACCTGGTCCGTGATATCTATTCGGTTTACTCTTGCGATCTCAATGGATCTCTTATCCGGCAATTCCCCGATATGATACCCCCCGGTTCCGGCAGAATCAATATAGACCTCTGATTGCTTTACTTTTGATTTCAAAATACCTTCTGCTAATGGAGACCTGCAAATATTTCCCAGACATACCATCAATACTTTAACCATAAAGTGTTTATTTATTAAAAGGTAAGCTTTTTCGTTAATTCGTCAACATATTTACGAAACTGCTTGTCTGTTTCGGTAAGGTTGTCAACTGTTTTACAGGCATGAAGAACCGTGGCGTGATCACGACTTCCAATTTGTGAACCAATGCTGGCCAGAGAAGCCTTGGTCATTCGCTTTGCAAAATACATGGCCAGTTGCCTTGCCTGCACAATATGTCTTTTTCTGGTTTTGGACTGAAGCGTGGTAACATCCATTTCAAAATATTTGGATACCACTTTTTGAATATAATCGATTGACACTTCCTTTTTGGTATTCTTGACAAACTTGTCTACGATCTGTTTGGTCAGTGAAAGTGTGAATTCTTTTCTGTTAAAAGAGGCCTGAGCAATCAAAGAAATCAATACTCCTTCGAGTTCACGAACATTAGTTTTGATATTCTTGGCAATATATTCCACTATTTCTTCAGGAATTTCCACGCCATCACGGAACATCTTGCTTTTTAAAATACTTATTCTGGTTTCATAATCAGGTGCCGCCAGCTCAGCAGACAAACCCCATTTGAAACGGGACAACAGCCTTTGTTCTATATCCTGCATATCAACAGGTGCTTTGTCTGAGGTTAAAATGACCTGCTTACCATTCTGATGCAGGTGATTAAAGATGTGAAAGAAAACATCTTGCGTACCAGACTTTCCAGAAAGAAACTGCACGTCATCAACGATCAAAATATCGATCATCTGATAAAAATGAATAAAATCGTTCCTCGTATTGGCCTTCACTGAGTCAATGAACTGCTGCGTGAATTTTTCAGCTGAAATATAAAGAACCGTTTTTTCAGGATAGCGCTCCTTGATGCGAACACCTATGGCCTGTGCCAAATGCGTTTTTCCCAGTCCTACCCCGCCATAGATCAGCAAGGGGTTGAAAGACGTTCCTCCCGGTTTATTTGAAACCGCCATACTGGCTGATCTGGCCAGACGGTTGGAATCCCCTTCAATAAAATTTTCAAAATTGTAATTGGGATTCAATTGTGACTCTATCTTCACCTTTTGTATACCCGGAATGACGAAAGGGTTTTTCAACTCTCTTTTGTCAATTTCAAGAGGTATGGTTACTCCCTGTGAATTAAACGGTTTTTTATTGGAACTTGGAAATTTAACAGTATGCGGTTTTTTGTTGCTGTAGGTATTTTCCATTCGAACATCATACACCAATTTTGCATTATCACCCAACTCTCTGATCAGGGCAACTCTTAACAATTTGATATAATGTTCTTCAAGCCACTCAAAAAAGAACTTACTCGGCACCTGAATAGTTAAAATGTCTCCTCCAATTTTAATAGGTTTTATAGGCTCAAACCATGTTTTATAGGCCTGAGGTTTTATATTATCCTTTATAAAAAGTAAACAATTATTCCATACAGAGGAGGCTGTTCTCGACATTTATTTTAAAGTATTTTGAATTAAGTAAAGTTCCCTTTTCTTCCCAAAAATAGGTATCTCTATTTCCAATACAAATTTGTGAATAAAGTTTATTAAAAAAAAATAAAATTGCTATTGATTATTATTTATTTTTTGATTAAACTGTCCAACTGCAAAATACAACAAAATGATCAAAAACCAAACTAAGATCAGAGTAAGATATGGAGAAACTGATCAGATGGGTTATGTCTATTACGGAAATTACGCCCAGTTTTTTGAAGTCGGAAGGGTTGAATGGCTTCGAAGTTTGGGAGCCAGTTACAAAAGTCTGGAAGCCTCGGGAATCATGCTCCCGGTGATTCAACTGAACATCAATTATATCAAACCTGCAAAATATGATGATCTATTGACGATCGTAACGACACTGAGCAACAAACCGATGGTGAGAATTGAATTTGATTTTGAAATTTTGAATGAGGAAAAAGAACTCCTCACCACCGGGTTTACCCGACTGGTCTTTATGGATATGAAAAAAAACAAACCCGTCAAAGCCCCGCAATATTTGCTGGACCAGATCTATGCAGAATTCAATTGATCTTTTTAATGGTGATACATCTCAGGTTTTCAAATAACTTCCTCACGCGGTCAGCATCATTTTTCCTCACAGAAATTTGAATCCGACAATCAACATCCATTTTCTGTTCAAGTATGACCAATTTATTTTCTTTAATGATCCGCATCACCTTATCCATATCTGCATATTCAAATTGAAGGGATAATTTCTCTTTTAGGGTTCTTTTGACGATTTTCGCATTTTCGCAAGCCAGTTTAGCAGCTGTTTTATAGGCATTGACCAGGCCTCCCACTCCCAGTTTGGTACCCCCGAAATAACGTACGACCACGATCAGAACATTGGTAAGTTCAAAGGACTGTATCTGACCATAAATTGGTTTTCCTGCACTGTTATTGGGCTCCCCGTCATCATGATACCTGTAAACAGGATTTTCAAGCCCGGTCTGCCAGGCATAACACCAGTGTCGGGCCTTATTGTGCGCTTTTTTCTGCATTTGTAAAAGCTCCTCAACTTCATCCTGATTTGATAAGGGATAGGCATAAGCCAAAAACTTACTCCCCTTTTCTTTGAATACAGCTTCCTTCGAAGGTACGGAAATGGTCTTGTAAACATCACTTTTTTCCAC
Source organism: Flavobacteriaceae bacterium (assembly GCA_024644745.1). Classification (GTDB taxonomy): domain Bacteria; phylum Bacteroidota; class Bacteroidia; order Flavobacteriales; family Flavobacteriaceae; genus Lutimonas. Next base: position 11,640 of record JAHEHF010000071.1, on the reverse strand, counting down.
TGATTTCAACGCTTGTTTATATACCAGCAAAGCCGGTCACTGCTTATACTTTCCTCTTTTACAAAGCAGGATTGCAGAACCGGTGCCTCAATTCCCTTTTCAAATCGAACATCCGAGTAGAACACCCTTGCTTCATCCCACAAACCTTCTTTGATAAAAGCATTCAGGGTATAGGCACCCCCTTCTATAATAATCGATTGTATTGCTGAAGCATGCAAATGACCAAGGATCTGAGCAATCACTTTTTTTGTAAAATCAATTTTAACCCATTTGATCTTTCTGTCAAGCCCTTCTTTCAACCCATTGTATACAATTGTCTCTTGCTGCTGGTCATATACATGACGGCCTTCTGGGATGTCAAGGTTCTCATCAATCACGAGCCTTACCGGTGACAAGCCTTTGTAGCCTCTTGTATTGAGTCTTGGATCATCCTGCAGCACCGTGTTTTTACCAACCAGAATTGAAGCCTCCTGAGACCTCCATTGGTGCACCCTTAATTGAGAATAGGGGTTGGAGATCCAGACAGGGCCCTTTTTCGGTCCGGCTTCCGGAAAAATATATGCATCAGCAGTCTGAGCCCATTTCAGGATCACATAGGGACGATGATACCTGTGAAAGGTAAAAAAGCGCCTGTTTAAAAACTTACATTCGCTTTCAAGAATTCCGGTAACAACCTCAACTCCATTTTTTTCAAGACGTGCGATTCCGGTTCCTTTTACTTTTTCATGGATATCAACGGACCCAATGACTACTTTTTTTATTTTTTTTTCTATAATCAGGTCTGAACACGGCGGGGTTCGACCATAATGAGAGCAGGGCTCCAGATTGACATACAAGGTCGACAAGGGCAATAATTCCTGCTGCTGCACAGCGTTTATGGCATTGACCTCAGCGTGTGCCCTACCCGCCTCCTGATGCCAGCCTTCACCAATGATCTCTCCATTATAAACAATAACGCAGCCCACCAGGGGATTCGGATAGGTAGACCCAAGCCCGTTCTTTGCCAGTTCAAGGCACCTCATCATGTATGTTTCGTCCTGTTTTTGCATTAAATTATTGAGTTTACGAAATTATAAAAAGATTGCTTGCTTATTTTATAACTTGGAATAAATTTACACAAGCAGTTGTCACCTCAATTTTTAGTTGAGGGTGAAATGAATTTTTTAGGTAACACACAAGCTCTTATTCTTTTAAAAAACTCCATAAAAAACAGAACCCATATGACCACAAAAGAACTTAAGTTAAAATTTCTGAAGGAGCTGGAGGACGTATATTCTCCTGAAGAAACAACAAGTTTCTTTTTTTTGCTTATGGAGCATTTTTTGGGTAAAAAAAGGATCGATTTGGCTTTGGACCCCGGATCAATTATAGATTCAGAAACTATGGGATTGATTGAAAAGGCTCTTGCACAACTAAAAAATGAATATCCTGTACAGTACATCACAGGAAAAACAGATTTTATGGGACTGACTTTTGAAGTGAATCCGGATGTACTTATACCAAGACCGGAAACAGAAGAATTGGTATCCTGGGTATTGTCTTTTCATACTGAGAATCATGAACTGGATATCCTGGAAATCGGATCAGGCAGCGGATGCATCCCGGTGGCTCTGTCAAAAAATCTCCAAAAAGCCAGGATCAGATCCCTGGATCTTTCAAAAAAAGCGCTTTCGGTCGCAAAATCAAATGCCAAGATCCATGGAGTTTCAATAGATTTTCAGCAAATAGATATATTAGCAGTGAGGGATCTGGATGAAACTTATGACCTGATCATCTCGAATCCGCCCTATGTTAGAGAAAGTGAAAAAGAACAGATGCATGGCAATGTGTTGCGTTATGAACCAGAAACAGCCCTTTATGTAACAGATGAAGACCCCCTTTTGTTCTATAAAAAGATCGGCAGACTGGCTCAAACGGGTCTGCGGCCCGGAGGGGAACTTTTTTTTGAGATCAATCAGTATTTGGGAGAGCAACTGATCTCTTTGCTAACGGATATGGGCTTTGGTTACATTGAATTAAAAAAAGATATTTATGGTGCAGACAGGATGATCAGAGCTGTTAAAAATTAAATATCTTTGCGCCATGCGAATTGACATTATCACCGTTTCTCCGGAATTAATTCAAAGTCCCTTTGAGTATTCCATTCTAAAAAGAGCCCAGGACAAAGGCCTGGCCCAAATACATTTTCACAGCCTGAGAGATTATGCCATCAATAAATATGGAAAAATAGATGATTATCAATTTGGGGGCGGTGCCGGGATGGTACTCATGATGGAACCCATTGACAAATGCATCAGCAAACTAATGAAAGAAAGGCAATACGACGAGATCATTTATATGACCCCGGATGCAAAAACCCTCGATCAGTCAGCAGCCAACCAGCTTTCATCCAAAGAAAACCTGATCATACTTACCGGGCATTACAAAGGAGTGGACCAACGCATCAGAGATAAATTTGTGACCCTTGAACTTTCCATTGGAGATTATGTGCTTTCAGGTGGAGAGCTGGCAGCAGCCGTTTTATGTGATGCAGTGATCAGGTTGATTCCCGGTGTTCTCGGAGACGAAACTTCTGCCCTCACTGATTCTTTTCAGGACAATTTGCTGGCGCCTCCTGTGTATACGAGGCCCGCTGATTACAAGGGAATGAAGGTGCCTGACATTCTTTTGTCGGGAAACTTCCCAAAAATAGAAGAATGGAGACATCAAGAAGCGATCAAAAGAACCAATTTGATTCGACCCGACCTTCTGAAGATTGATGAAAAAGACGAAAACTGAACCCAAGCCCATCCATAAAACAAAAGGAACTTTTTCTAACTTTCAGTTATGAAACTGTTTAGACCCTGTGAAAGGCTGAAAATATTTTTCTGAACCTGTGTTTTATATATAAAAGTTTTTTATAAATTTGCAGACTCAAAATCAACCTCTGACGAAAATCGTGAATGTTGGTGTTTGATCAACCATTTTAAAATGTCATAATGGAAAATTTATTGAGTTACGTTCAAAAGGAATTTGTAGCGAAAAAAGATGTTCCTGCTTTTGATGCAGGAGATACGATCACCGTTTACTATGAAATTAGAGAAGGTGCAAAAAAGAGAACCCAGTTTTTTAGGGGCGTGGTCATCCAAAGGAGAGGTAGCGGAAGCACTGAGACCTTTACGATCAGAAAAATGTCAGGAACGATAGGAGTGGAAAGAATTTTCCCTATTAATCTTCCGGCCATTCAAAAAATAGAATTGAACAAAAAAGGAAAAGTAAGAAGAGCAAGAATCTTCTACTTCAGAAACCTTACAGGTAAAAAAGCACAGATCAAAGAGAAAAGATTCTAGTACTTTTTATTTAAAGAAATACGCCTCTTTTATCAATGATAGAAGGGGCTTTTTTTATTAACAAATGTTGAAAACCACTAAGGAAAACTTGTTGAAAAGAACTTTGGTAAAAGATTGTAAAAAAAAGATTTAGCACTTAGATTTGTTATCAGAAATCAGACAATGTTTTGGTTTGTTCGGATTAAGGATGCAGATCTTTATGAAGGGCAAAAAAGAAAGAGCGTTTGGTTTTGCTGAAGCTAAGGCTTTGGCGCATTCCGCTGATCCCAGAGAAAGATCAATGTATTTAGCATAAATATTAAGATTTTTAAGGTTAGTGGGTGCAAATTAAATCTTTTGACCTTCTGTTTGGTTCATGTTGACCTTGGTCTGGTGAAACAGACAAAAGAATAAGAGATTTAAAGAAATTAAAGTTTGGCTTATTACGCTTCGAGCAGTTCGCTGCAAAGATGTGCAAGAATTCCAAGCCCAAAGTTTCGACACATACCCATGATAGAGAATCTATTCTTTATTATGGGTATTGTTTTTTGAGTCAATTCAACTTATTAACAAATGTTAATAAACTATGTTGATAAACAGTTGATTCTTTTATTCCTGATTTCTAACATCTTGTGCACCTGTTGATTTAAATTTGTTTTAAGTCTTTGAATTTTTCTATGAAGCGATCCCCTAATTTAAAGGTTATGAAAATTGCTTCTGAAAAAATCGGGCTCATAGATTAATTTCTATAAGCTGTTTTTATTCAAAACTGAAGTGTTTAGCGCAATTGGTTTTAAATGATGTCCAAAACAGCATTATAATAGGGTCCCTAATGGTATACTAACATTAAATCCCCCCTATTTTAAATCAAAGCAATATTTAAATACTATTAAATATTGTGGACCAAACCAAAAAAGCCATAATCAAGTCCCACTTTTTTATGGCTTTTAACTTTCTATAAGGCGTCGGTTCCCCACTAATTTAAAATGGATTTTAAAATTCGCTATTTTTTGTTTTTTAACCCCTGAAACTTTCTTTTGGTTTACTATATTTGCAGCAATTAAATCGAACAGAATGACAAAAATAAAAGTGACCGGCCCGGTGGTAGAATTGGATGGGGATGAGATGACAAGAATCATATGGAAATTCATCAAGGACCAATTGATTCTCCCTTATCTTGATCTGGATATCAAATATTTCGATTTGGGAATCGAGTACAGAGATGAAACAAACGATCAGGTTACCATTGATGCCGCTGAAGCCATCAAAAAGTACAATGTGGGAATCAAATGTGCAACCATTACTCCTGATGAAGGAAGGGTTGAAGAATTTGGTCTAAAAAAAATGTGGCGCTCGCCAAATGGAACCATCAGAAATATTGTTGGAGGAACTATTTTCAGAGAACCCATTATCATGAAAAATGTACCTCGATATGTTCAGGGATGGACCAAACCAATCTGCATTGGAAGGCATGCCTTTGGAGATCAATACAAGGCTACTGATCTGGTAACAAAAGGCAAGGGTAAACTTACCATGACCTTTACACCGGATGATGGCAGTGAAGCCCAGAGTTTTGAAATATATAATTTTGAAGAAAATGGGGTAGCCATGGCCATGTACAACATAGATTCATCTATTTACGGCTTTGCCCGCTCAAGTTTCAATCAGGCCCTGAAAAAGGGATGGAACCTCTATTTCAGCACCAAGAATACGATTTTAAAAGCTTATGACGGAAGGTTCAAAGATATTTTTGAAGAAGTTTATGTCAATGAGTTTAAAGACAAATTCAAAGCAGCTGGAATTACCTATGAACACAGGTTAATTGATGATATGGTTGCCGCTGCCATGAAATGGAACGGAGGATTTGTATGGGCCTGTAAAAATTACGACGGTGACGTACAGTCAGACACTGTGGCACAAGGGTTCGGATCTTTGGGACTGATGACCTCTGTTCTGGTTACACCTGACGGAAAAACAGTTGAAGCGGAAGCAGCACACGGAACGGTAACCAGACACTACAGACAACACCAGCAAGGAAAAGAAACCTCTACCAATCCGCTGGCATCCATCTTCGCCTGGACGCGTGGTTTGGAGCACAGAGGTAAACTGGATAAAAATCAAGCCCTGATCGATTTTTGCCACACTCTTGAAAAAGTTTGTATTGATACTGTGGAAGGCGGACAAATGACCAAGGATCTTGCTCTACTGATACACAAGGAAGAGATGACTTCTGCCGACTATTTAAATACCCAGGATTTTCTAAATGCGATCAAAGAAAATTTAGACGCTGAACTGGCATAAGTATCTGATTTGAAAAGTACAAAGGCCCCAAAATTAATTTTGGGGCCTTTTTTATTTGGTTAATATAAAATTCACTTCTATATTTATCTTTAGTCAATCAAGAATAAAGCCCCATGAGCGTTCAAAAGAATTCGATTCGAAAACAAAAGGTGTTTGAAGACACCGCTGCAAAAAATATTTTCAAAAAGGGTTTAAAATATCTGGCAATTGCATTACCGCTGCTTTTTTTGTCTCCGATCATTGTGACCATCGGTTTTAAGGCCGTCAATAATGAAAAAGGATATTTTCTGCTGATACTGGGCTGTATCATGATCATGATGACCATTGCCCTGGTGATTCAGGCCTTTCGACTTATTTTGAAATCCCTTTTTAACAAATGAAACGAAATCCGGCATTTGTGAGACTCACCCAGTGGGAACATTGGCCGGCCTTTGTTTATTATATCCCCCTTTTGCCATTTTTTTTTATTCGATCCTTAAAAGCGGGTCATATCATATTTTTTTTCATCGCCAATCCCGGTCTCCTGTATTCCGGAAACGGGACTGAATCAAAATATAAAACCCTGGGGCTGTTGCCCGAAGCGCTAAAACCAAAAAGCTGGCTGGTATCAAAAAGTGCAAATTTTGACAAGGTGATTGAAAAATTTGAGGCCCTTGGTTTTCAGTTTCCTGTCATTGTAAAACCGGATATTGGCTTTCGTGGCTATCTGGTCAAAAAGATCAACGAGATGGATCAATTAAAATCCTATCTCAAAAAAGTGAATGAAGACATTATCATTCAGGAGTTTGTTCCCTACGAAAAAGAACTGGGGATCTTTTACCACAGGTTTCCGGGTGAAGCCAGGGGAAAAGTCACTTCAATAACCATAAAAAAGTTCATTCAGGTCATCGGAGACGGTCAAAACAATTTGTCCCGTCTGATACAAAAGGATGAAAGGGCTTTTCTTTACTACGATTTGTTTGAAAAAATACACAAGGAAAAAATGAGCTTTGTATACCCCAAAGGAGAGATCATAACCTTGTCTGTGATCGGCAACCATTCAAAGGGAACACAGTTTATCAACGGAAATCATCTGATCGATTTGAAGCTGGAAAGTTTTGCTGACAGTATTTGTAATAAAATTGAAGGCTGGTATTACGGCAGGCTGGATATTAAATATGAATCCTTTGAAAAATTACTGGAAGGGGAATCATTCAAAATATTGGAAATGAATGGGATCATTTCTGAACCTACACATATTTATGATGCGAGCCATGAGGATGCCGGTTTTTTCAGCGCCCTGAAATCTATCAACGAGCACTGGCGCATCATGGGCAAAATTGCTCAAAAAGTGCATCGAGATCAAGGGGTACCTTATCCTAAGGTCTTTCCACTTATAAGAAATTTGCTTTGGCTCAGGTCACATACAAAAAAGCTGAAAAAACTAAATGCAATTGAACTCTAGGCCTCAGGATTTTCCATCCAAGATATTTTGTCGGGGCGTAGTGGGATTGTAACCGAAATCTGCGTCAGGCAACTTAATATCCATTTGAGAGATGATGTAGCCAATGCTTGCAAAATGATGAATCGCATGGCTGTGCGCCTGAATTAATGCCGCTGCCAGGGTATAATTTGCACTTACCATGCCCAGCCCAAGATCATCCTTTACCTCAATCAAACAGTCCATCATATTATCATCAACCTCATGCAATTTAACGATCACCTCATCAAAATAAGCCAAGCCTACTGAAACTCTGGTTTCCGCCAGTTCATTCCTGCGTCTTGCCGTCAAGTCGATCTTTTTTGTCTCCAAGCCTTCAAAAATGCAGTTGAATACATCCAGAATGTGTCTCATATGAATGCCGATACTTGAATAATATGGCGCTGTGGAATTATTGGAATATTCTTCGTCGGTTATAGCGTTTAAAAGATTGATGCCTCTGTTGAGGTTTTGGATAATCGCTGGAATCATCAACTTGAGTTTAGATGTTTGATGCTAATTTAGTAAAATATTTACTTTTAAATTTTATATAAACTTAAAATTCCCAGAACAAAAAAGAGAGCACTGAGTATATAGTTGATATTTCTGGCTATAAACTGTGCCTTTTTTTGAATGATGACCGCAAACTGAACATAAAGCATGAACAATGCAAATGCCCCTAAAAAAACGCCTGAAACAAAAAGACTGATATAAGGCTGAATGGTGATGAGCAATCCCTTGCTCTCCAATACCGAAGAGAGCACGAGGTAAAATGGAATGGACAGCATGTTCATCGCCGACATCAAAATACCCAGCAACAGACTCTTTCCCTTTCTTTTACTTCCTGTGCCTTTGAACTTTTTTCGTGCCTTTATAAAAAAGACCGCAGACAACAAAAACAACACAAATACCCCGCCCAGCTTCAGTCGTTCCACAACCTGAGGATTGTTTACAAAGTATTTGGCAAAAGCGATAGCTATAAAGGCCTGAACGATAACGACCAGTGCCGCACCCAGTGAGAACCAGAATCCTTCCCTTTTATTTTTTTCTATAGTGATTCTGACGGCTGTCATGTTTAGCATTCCCGGTGGAACAAGACTCAGAAAAGCCATGGAAAATCCTAAAAAAATGTGTGACAAATAAGGCATATTTTTCTCAGTAATAATCTTTTTTTATGAAAATCAAAGGTCGTTAATGTTTTTATCATTCCGAAGCATCAGGTCTTTAAAAATTTCCTGAAAAGCTGGTTCATGTCGTCCGATAAATTCAACCTGATCACAAAAAACACAAACAGCACTCCAAGCAGGATACTTTTTAAACCAATACTTAAAAACGGGTTGACGGGTAGGTCTATGAACCTGAATATCAAAAACAGTATCACGACGAGTAATAAAAGTTTAATGGTTTTTGACGTATAGGGCTGTAACTGCATCCTAGCCCTGACATAAAGGATCTTCAGGACTGAAAAGAAGGCCACAACCAAAAAAGTAGCCAGTGCTGCACCCTGAATACCCATGAGCTGTATCAGAATTTTATTCAGAACAATGACACTTACTGCCATGCCAATGGCATAGTAAAACATGGCTCTGTAATATCTTGAATTTGTCAAAATGGCTCCGTTGGTCCCAATAGAAAGTTTGATCATCTCTGACACTGAAATAATCAAGACCACGAAAATACCGACACTGTATTCAGGTTTGTCAATGATCCTGTAAACTTCGTCAATGTTCACATTGATCAGCAGAAACAAAAACCCCCCTACGATCAAAAGATTGAGTGAACTTTTCTGATAGAGGCTTTGAACTTCGCCCAAATCATTTTCATTTAAGGCCCTGGCCGTTATCGGGTTGATGATCTGCTGCATGGCCCTGGAAGGAATTGCAATAACAGAGGCTATGTAAACCCCTACGGAATAATAAGCCACTTCAGCGATATTTTTCATTTGGGGAATCATAAATTTGTCAATCTCCAGTAAAATGGCTCCTGCAGATCCTGCAAGAATGATATACAGAGAAAATCTGATGATCTCTTTGAAATTATGGGGCAAACCGATCCATTTGAATTCCGGAAGATAAAGCTGTACCGCGTAGATGATCATGATCAGCATTCGAATCAGATAGACCAGGGTTACTGCGTAAACAAACTGTTCACTGCTGATCCATTTAAAAAATACACTGAGCAGTAAAAAAGAAACGCAGACACGGGCAAAAACTTCTTTGATGAAATTTCCAAATACAGACTTCATCTGAACCCTGCTCCATGCGTAAAATATCTCAAAATAGCCCATAAAAACAGACAGGTAAAAAATCAGGTATGTGTATTTTTTGATGATGATGTTCTCCCGGCTCAGATAATCTGCTATATAGTGATAGCACATGACGCTGAGCAAGGAAATAGGAATGATGATCAGCAGGGGAATCAAAACCGCCGTCAGCAAAAAATTATCCCTTTGCTCCCTTGTTTTATAGCCTGAAAAGAATTTGATGATGGTATGCTGCATACCAAAAACCATCAATGGCATGAACATATTGGCGGCTGAGAGCAAAAAAGTGATCAGTCCAAAATATTCGGGTTCCAGAAAATGGGTGTACAAAAAAAGAACATTGATTCCGCCAATGCCAAATCCAAGGAAGAGAATGATGGTATTGATGAATGACTGCCTGAATACAATTCCCATATGATTATTTTTGAATTAATTTTTTGGTCAGGTAATTAAATCTCATGTACAACAGGACAGCCGAAACGGTCAGGCCCGCGAGCAAACCGATCCAAATACCCTTAGAGCCGTATCCAAATGTCTTGCCAAGCAGATAACAAACCGGAAAACCCACCACCCAATAAGCAAAAAAGGTAATATAGGTAGGAATTCTAACATCCTGCAAGCCTCTGAGCGCTCCCAGGACAACCACCTGAAATCCGTCAGACAACTGGAACAATCCGGCAATGAGAAGCAGAGATGCCGCTGTTTTTATGACATCCTCATTGTTGATATACGCCAGGGGCAAGAAGTCTTTCAAAAGAATAAAACTCACGGCAAAAAAACATTCGATGATAAAGACCTGAAGAAAAATAGAAATACTGATCCTCCTCAGTTCCCCGAACTGACGCAAGCCCTTTTGATTACCCACCCTTATAGTGGCCGCCACGCCCAGACCAACAGCGATCATGAAGGTCATTGATGACAAATTCAATGCTATTTGATTTGCAGCCTGATCAATAACGCCCATGGTTCCCGCGAGCCAAATGGCCGCAGTGAAAACCCCTACTTCAAAAAGCATTTGCATGGCCGTTGGAAAACCAAGGTTGATGATTTTTGAAAATATTTTTTTTCTGATCTCCGCCAATGAAATCCATCTGAAAAAGGGTTTGAATTTTTCCCTTGAAGTCAGAATCCATATCAGAAAGATCATCATGACGATCCTGGAAATCAAGGTTCCGTAAGCAGCGCCAACCAATTCCAGGCGAGGAAAAATCCAAAATCCATAGATCAGGATAAAATTCAGCACTACGTTAACACCATTGGCCATAAGGGTGGCATGCATCCCGTATTTTGTTCTGGCCATTCCGTCTGTAAACTGTTTAAAGGCCTGAAAAATCATCAAAGGAATCATGGAGAAGGCCACGATCCCAAGATAGGGAATGGCAAGATCCACAACTTCAGGAGGCTGATCCATATAATACATCAGAGGACTTGCAAACAGCAACAACAAAAACATACTCAATCCCAATAGGCTGCATAAAATGATCCCGTGCTGGAACAATCGCCTTCCCTTGTCAATGTCCTGTTCGCCATCTGCTTCTGCAATCAGAGGGGTAATGGCAAATGAAAAACCTATGCCCAGGGAAAATGCTATGAATACGAAACTGTTTCCCAGTGATACCGCAGCCAAATGCTCAGCGCCAAGCCTTCCCACCATTATATTATCAGCAAGACCCACCAGCACGTGTCCCAAATGTCCTATCATTACAGGAATGGCAAGTTGAAAATTATATCGGAATTCCGATCTGTATTTATGAAGTTGGAACAATATCTGATGGCTTGGATTCGAATACAAATTTAATTTTTTCTGCAAGAGATCGCTGTTCATTGCTAAATAATTTACAATTGGAGTATTTTAAATGCTTTCTCTTTTTGTTATATTTGTGATGACCGAATATGAACCATATTGAATCCCCTGAGAAGCGTTGAAAAATTTTCTTAAAACATTTTTTTTATTTCTCACCTTAATATCAGGACCAACCATTGTTGCCCAGGATGTGACAACAATTACAGCTTCGGATGAAGACATAAGCGACAACCTCGACCTTGAGGCCGTTGCTTCAGTATTTGGAGCATCCAAAGATCTCGAAGATTTTGAAAAAAGACTTAATGACCCCAAAACCCAAATCTCAAATCTAGACCTGAACAATGACGGAGAGGTTGATTATTTGAGGGTCATGGAAACCGCTGTAAAAAATGTGCACAGCATTTCGATTCAGGCTGTCATAGGAAAAGACAAGTACCAGGAAGTTGCCGTTATTGATGTGCAGAAAGATGCCAAAGGTGAAACTGAGGTTCAGGTTGTGGGCAAT
>JAHEHF010000017.1 GCA_024644745.1 Flavobacteriaceae bacterium | reverse complement strand
GGGTTCAAATCCCGTCATTGGCTCAATTTAAATGCTTCTAAAAACGAATTTAAACACGAATATATATAACTAAGATTAAAATTTAACAATCATGGCAAAAGAAACTTTTGATCGTTCAAAGCCCCATTTAAACATTGGTACTATTGGACACGTTGACCACGGTAAAACTACTTTGACTGCTGCCATTACAAAAGTGTTGGCAGATAAAGGACTTTCTGAAATTAAGGATTTCGATCAGATCGATAATGCTCCTGAAGAAAAAGAAAGAGGTATAACTATTAATACGGCTCACGTTGAATACTCAACTGAAAACCGTCATTATGCACACGTAGACTGTCCTGGTCACGCGGATTATGTAAAGAACATGGTAACTGGTGCTGCTCAGATGGACGGTGCTATTTTGGTAGTTGCTGCAACCGATGGTCCTATGCCACAAACTCGTGAGCACATCTTATTGGGTCGTCAGGTAGGTATCCCAAGAATCGTTGTGTTTATGAACAAAGTAGACATGGTTGATGATGAAGAATTACTTGAATTGGTTGAAATGGAAGTAAGAGAATTACTTTCTTTCTACGAATATGACGGAGACAATGGTCCTGTTATTCAAGGTTCTGCTCTTGGTGCATTGAACGGTGAAGCCAAATGGGTAGATACTGTAATTGAATTGATGGATGCTGTTGACAGCTGGATCGAAATTCCTAAAAGAGACGTAGATAAAGATTTCTTGATGCCTGTTGAGGATGTATTCTCGATCACTGGTCGTGGTACTGTTGCAACCGGTCGTATCGAATTGGGTGTTGCCAATACAGGTGACCCAGTTGATATTATTGGTATGGGTGCTGAAAAGTTGACTTCTACTGTAACTGGAGTAGAGATGTTCCGTAAGATATTGGACAGAGGTGAAGCTGGTGATAACGTTGGATTGTTATTAAGAGGTATCGATAAAGATGAAATCAAAAGAGGTATGGTAATCTGTAAACCAGGTTCAATTACTCCTCACGCCAAGTTTAAAGCTGAGGTTTATATCTTGAAGAAAGAAGAAGGTGGTCGTCACACTCCTTTCCACAAGAACTACCGTCCTCAATTCTATGTCAGAACTACAGACGTAACTGGAACAATTAATTTACCTGCAGGTGTTGAAATGGTAATGCCTGGTGACAACTTGACAATTACTGTTGATTTGATTCAGCCAATTGCCTTGAACATCGGTCTTCGTTTTGCGATCCGTGAAGGAGGTAGAACAGTAGGTGCTGGTCAGGTAACTGAGATTCTTGATTAATTATAATCAGTTTCAGTTGAAATAAAAAAATGGATATCAGGTGCTTCTTTGCGGAAGCGCCTTGTATTCTTTTTAAAAAGTATGTTTTTTTAAAGGCACACTTATAAACTGGGCGAAAAGTATTTTCTCAAAAGAAGATGTTTTTTGATTCCATACGGGTGTAGCTCAGTTGGTAGAGCACTGGTCTCCAAAACCAGGTGTCGGGAGTTCGAGCCTCTCCACCCGTGCGTAAAAATGACAATAATGGGTATAGTAAATTACATTAAAGAATCATTTGAAGAATTGCAACATAACGTTTCTTGGATGCCAAGAAACGAAGCGCAAAAGAACACGGTGCTTGTGGCGGTATTTACCGTTATTTTCGCAATAGCTGTGTTTTTGGTCGATAAATTCTTTCAAATGGGCTTGGAAAAATATTTCAATATTTTTAATTAGTAAATAAATATGTCTGATTCTTCTGTAATGAAATGGTATGCTGTTAGGGCAATTGGCGGACAAGAAAATAAGGTCAAAACTTATATTGAGAATGAAATTGCTCGATTGGGTTTATCTGATTTTGTAAACCAGGTATTGGTGCCAACAGAGAAGGTAATCCAAATCCGAAACGGTAAAAAGTACCATAAGGAGAAGGTATATTTTCCTGGCTATATTATGATTGAAGCTAATCTTAGTGGTGAAGTTCCGCATGTGATCAAATCAGTTCCTGGTGTGATCGGGTTTTTAGGTGAAACCAAAGGTGGAGATCCGGTACCTTTAAGAAAGTCAGAAGTGAACAGAATGTTAGGTACAGTTGATGATCTGGCAGTTCAAAATGAAAACGTTGCAATACCATTTATTCCTGGTGAAACAGTAAAGGTGATTGATGGACCTTTCAATGGATTTGACGGAACGATAGAAAAAATAAATGAGGAAAAGCGAAAGCTTGAGGTTATGGTAAAAATCTTTGGGAGGAAAACTCCTTTGGAGCTGAACTATATGCAAGTAGAAAAAATTTCATAAATGTTACGGTTAATATCTAAATGCGCTAGCTTCCAATTAGTGTGTTTTATTAATTAAAGTTTAAACGATGGCAAAAGAAGTTAGTAAAGTAGTAAAATTGCAGGTCAGAGGAGGAGCGGCAAATCCGTCACCACCAGTAGGGCCAGCATTGGGAGCTGCCGGAGTTAATATCATGGAGTTCTGTAAGCAGTTTAATGCGAGAACTCAAGACAAACCCGGAAAGGTTTTACCCGTTGTGATTAATGTTTACAAGGATAAATCTTTTGATTTTGTTGTAAAAACTCCACCAGCAGCAGTTCAATTGTTAGAAGCAGCTAAAGTTAAAAAAGGTTCTGGAGAACCAAATCGAAAAAAAGTGGCCACCGTTACTTGGGATCAAATTCGTTCTATTGCAGAAGACAAAATGCAGGATTTAAATGCATTTCAAGTTGAATCTGCAATGATCATGATCGCTGGTACGGCCAGATCCATGGGAATTCGTGTAAAAGGAACAGCTCCAGTTAAATCAGCGTAAGAAGATGGCAAAACTAACAAAGAAACAAAAAGAGGCAAAAGCGAAAATTGACGTAAATACAACACATGATTTATTGTCAGCTTCCTCTACAGTAAAGGAAATCACCAGCGTAAATTTTGATGCAAGTGTAGATCTTGCGATACGATTAGGTGTAGATCCGCGTAAAGCCAACCAAATGGTTAGAGGTGTTGTCACCCTTCCAAATGGTACAGGTAAAGATGTTAAAGTATTGGCATTGGTAACTCCTGATAAAGAAGCTGAGGCTAAAGAAGCAGGAGCAGACTACGTAGGATTGGATGAGTACCTCACAAAAATTAAAGGAGGTTGGACAGATGTTGACGTCATTGTGACCATGCCGAGTGTGATGGGTAAATTAGGTCCTTTGGGTAGAATATTGGGCCCAAGAGGTTTGATGCCTAACCCTAAGACCGGTACCGTTACGATGGACGTGGCCAAGGCTGTCAAGGATGTTAAAGGCGGTAAGATCGATTTTAAAGTGGATAAAACAGGAATCGTTCATGCATCAATAGGTAAGGTTTCGTTTGAAGCGAAGAAACTTGCCGAAAATGCGAACGAACTGATCAAAACCATTGTGAAATTGAAGCCTTCAACGGTTAAAGGAGCTTATATCAAGAGCATTTACTTGTCAAGTACAATGAGCCCTGGAATCGCGATAGATACAAAAACAGTTTAATGCAAGTTAAAATATTTGAATCATGACTAGAGAAGAAAAATCACAAGTAATAGAGGATTTAGCTGGCAAATTAACTGACAATAATGTTATCTATTTAGCAGATATCTCAGGTTTGAACGCTTCTGATACCTCAAATTTGCGCAGAGCTTGTTTTAAAGCTGGCGTAAAATTGGCAGTAGTTAAAAATACCTTGCTTGCAAAGGCAATGGAAAGTAGTGATAAGGATTTTGGCGATTTGCCTGAAACCTTGAAGGGAAATACTTCAATGATGATTGCTGAAGTGAGTAATGCCCCGGCCAAGGTGATCAAGGAATTTCGTAAAGGAAAACGTGAAAAACCAATTCTTAAAGGAGCTTATGTTGAAGAATCAGTCTATGTTGGTGATGACCAGCTGGAAAGCCTGGTGAACATCAAGTCCAAAGAAGAGTTGATCGGAGAAATTATCGGTCTCTTGCAGTCGCCTGCGAAGAACGTTATTTCTGCGCTTCAATCAGGAGGTGGTAAGATTCACGGAATTCTTCAGACCTTATCAGAAAAATAATAAACACACTAATAAACTAATAATAAAATTTAAACAGTAGAAAAATGGCAGAGTTAAAAGATTTCGCAGAGCAATTAGTTAACTTAACAGTGAAGGAAGTTAATGAATTGGCAAATATTTTAAAAGAGGAATATGGTATCGAGCCTGCAGCAGCAGCTGTAGCAGTAGCTGGACCAGCAGCTGGTGGTGACGCCGGAGCTGAAGAGCAAACTGAATTTGATGTCATCCTTAAAGCAGCAGGTGCTTCTAAATTGGCAGTTGTTAAATTGGTTAAAGAATTAACTGGTTTAGGATTGAAAGAAGCTAAAGGTATCGTTGACAGTGCACCAGCACCGATCAAAGAAGGTATCTCGAAAGATGAGGCAGAAGGTCTTAAAAAATCTTTGGAAGAAGCAGGAGCTGAAGTTGAGCTTAAGTAATTCGTTTTACTGATAAACAACTAAGGTTTAGGTCTTTGGGGAATACCCTTTAGACCTAAACCATTTTGCATATATATTCGTTCTTATAATTTAATTTAAATTTTTCTCCATTGGCAACGAAACAAAAAACCCAAAGAGTAAACTTTGCATCAGCTAAATTGATAACAGAATATCCTGATTTCCTTGATATTCAAATAAAATCTTTTCAGGATTTTTTTCAATTGGAAACCAAATCTGATGAGAGAAGTGACGAAGGTTTGTATAAAACCTTTATGGAAAACTTCCCTATTACCGATACAAGAAATAATTTTGTTTTAGAATTCCTGGATTACTTTGTTGATCCGCCAAGATATTCCATCCAAGAGTGTATAGAAAGAGGGCTGACCTACAGCGTACCTCTCAAGGCACGTTTAAAATTATACTGTACGGATCCAGAACACGAAGATTTCGAAACCATTGTTCAAGATGTCTACCTGGGTGTCATTCCTTATATGACCCACAGTGGAACCTTTGTTATAAACGGGGCCGAAAGAGTCGTTGTTTCTCAGTTACACAGGTCTCCTGGTGTTTTCTTTGGCCAGTCTTTTCACGCCAACGGAACCAAATTGTATTCAGCCAGAGTTATTCCTTTCAAAGGGTCCTGGATTGAATTTGCAACAGATATCAATCAGGTGATGTTCGCCTATATTGATAGAAAGAAAAAATTACCGGTAACTACCTTGTTCAGAGCCATTGGTTTTGAGCGAGATAAGGACATACTGGAGATCTTTGACCTGGCAGAAGAGGTCAAGGTGTCAAAAAGCGGCCTTAAAAAGGTCCTTGAAAGAAAATTAGCCGCAAGGGTCCTGAAGACATGGTTCGAGGATTTTGTTGATGAAGATACCGGAGAAGTGGTGTCTATTGAACGAAATGAAATTGTACTTGACAGGGATACCATTCTTGAAAAGGAGCACATTGAAGAGATCATAGAATCGGGTGCTAAAACCATTCTATTGCATAAACTGGATAATGAGGCAGGTGATTATGCGATCATTCACAACACCTTGCAGAAGGATCCGACGAATTCAGAAAAAGAAGCTGTTGAACATATCTATCGTCAGTTGCGTAATGCAGAACCGCCGGATTATGAAACAGCTAAAGGAATCATCAATAAATTGTTCTTTTCTGAACAGCGTTATAACCTTGGAGAAGTTGGACGTTACAGAATGAACAAAAAATTGGGTCTTGATGTGGATATCGAACAAAAGGTTTTGACCAAAGAGGATATCATTACCATCGTGAAGAACCTGATCAACCTTGTAAATTCAAAGGCAGAAGTTGATGATATCGATCACTTGTCAAACCGTCGTGTTAGAACAGTTGGAGAACAACTAGCAGGACAGTTTGGTGTAGGTTTGTCAAGAATGGCCAGAACCATTCGAGAAAGGATGAATGTTCGTGACAACGAGGTTTTCACGCCAATTGACCTGATCAATGCCAAAACTTTGTCATCAGTGATCAATTCCTTTTTTGGAACCAATCAACTTTCACAGTTCATGGACCAAACGAACCCCTTGGCCGAGATTACCCATAAAAGAAGGTTGTCTGCACTTGGGCCAGGAGGTCTTTCACGTGAAAGAGCAGGTTTTGAGGTTCGTGACGTTCATTTTACCCATTATGGAAGATTGTGTCCGATTGAAACACCTGAAGGGCCGAATATCGGTTTGATTTCATCCCTGGCAGTATATGCCAAGGTGAACAATCTCGGATTTATTGAAACGCCATACAGGAATGTTAAGGAAGGATATGTCGATACCAAGGAAGAACCGATTTATTTAAGTGCGGAAGAAGAAGAAGGAAGAAAAATAGCCCAGTCGAATCTCGATCTTGATAAGGAAGGGAATATTATGCTGGAAAAGGTAGTGGCCAGATTGGATGGTGACTTTCCTGTTGTTAATTCTTCCGAAGTCAATTATATGGACGTGTCGCCAAACCAGATCTCCTCGATTTCCGCATCCTTGATTCCGTTTTTGGAACATGATGATGCGAACAGGGCCTTGATGGGATCCAACATGATGCGTCAGGCAGTACCATTGATGAGACCTGAATCGCCTATCGTAGGAACAGGATTGGAGAGAAGGGTAGCAGAGGATTCAAGAATTTTGATCAACTCAGAAGGTGACGGAGAAGTGATCTATGTGGATTCTGATAAAATTGAAATCAAATATGATCGCTCTGAAAATGACAGGGTTGTCAGTTTCGATGCAGATTCCAAAGTATATGAATTGATCAAATTCCGCAAGACCAACCAGGGAACCTCTATCAACCTGCATCCAATTGTAGCAAAGGGAGACAAGGTAGTCAAAGGTCAGGTATTATGTGAGGGATATGCCACTGAGCAGGGAGAACTTGCCCTGGGTAGAAATATGAAAGTGGCTTTTATGCCATGGAAGGGATACAATTTTGAGGATGCGATCGTAATTTCTGAAAAGGTGGTTCGAGAAGATATCTTTACTTCTATCCACATTGATGAATATGCATTGGATGTAAGGGATACAAAACTTGGAGCTGAAGAACTCACGGCTGATATACCAAATGTGAGCGAAGAAGCGACAAAGGATCTCGATGAAAACGGAATGATAAGAATCGGTGCAGAGATCAAGCCCGGAGATATACTTATTGGTAAGATCACTCCGAAAGGAGAATCGGATCCGACGCCTGAGGAGAAACTTCTAAGAGCCATCTTTGGTGACAATGCCGGAGATGTGAAGGACGCTTCCCTAAAGGCCTCACCGTCTCTAAGAGGGGTTGTGATTGACAAGAAATTGTTCCAAAGAGCCATAAAAGATAAAGCGAAAAGGGTCAAGGACAAGGAAGAGGTGAACAGCCTGGAGGTAGAATTCTCGGTTGAATATGACAAGTTGAGAAATGTCCTGCTTGATAAATTGTTCGGACTGATCAATGGGAAGACTTCTCAAGGGGTACAAAATGACCTGGGCGAGGAAATCCTTCCGAAAGGAAAGAAATTCACTTTGAAAATGTTGAATTCTGTTACGGATTTCGAACATTTGACAAAGGGTGTCTGGACCACAGATAAAGAACTTAATGACTTGGTTAACAGGCTTATTCATAATTATAAGATCAAGGTAAGTGACCTTCAGGGAAGTCTCAGAAGAAGAAAATTTGCCGTGACCGTTGGTGACGAACTACCCAAAGGAATCATCAAACTTGCAAAAATTTACGTGGCTAAGAAGCGTAAATTAAAAGTTGGTGATAAAATGGCGGGCCGTCACGGTAACAAGGGTATTGTTGCGCGTATCGTCAGACAGGAAGATATGCCATTCCTCGAGGATGGAACCCCTGTGGATATTGTGTTGAACCCGCTGGGTGTACCTTCACGTATGAACATTGGTCAGATTTATGAAACCGTGTTGGGATGGGCAGGTCAGAATCTTGGCGAGAAATACGCAACCCCGATATTTGACGGTGCCAATATTGATGAGATCACCGAATTGACAAGAAAAGCAGGCATTCCTGATTTCGGTCATACCTATCTTTATGATGGTGGAACCGGAGAAAGATTTGACCAGCCGGCAACAGTAGGTGTGATCTATATCATTAAACTGGGTCATATGATCGAGGATAAGATGCACGCGCGTTCTATTGGTCCTTACTCATTGATCACACAGCAACCCCTTGGAGGTAAAGCTCAATTTGGTGGTCAGCGTTTTGGTGAGATGGAAGTCTGGGCTCTTGAAGCTTATGGTGCATCTGCTACCCTGAGAGAGATCCTGACCGTGAAATCTGATGACGTCCTGGGTAGAGCCAAGACTTATGAGGCCATTGTAAAAGGTGATGCTATGCCAGAGCCGGGACTTCCGGAATCTTTCAACGTGTTGATGCACGAATTGAAAGGATTGGGATTAGACCTCAAATTAGAAGAATAATTAAGCAACCCATGTCCCGCCTAAGGCGGGACCACAATATAATTTTTACAATTTAATTCTATCCATTATTATGGCAAGACAAAGAGAAAAATACACTGTAAAAAAATTTAACAAAATAAGCATTGGTCTGGCTTCTCCTGAAACCATCCTTGAAAGATCTAAAGGAGAGGTTTTAAAGCCGGAAACCATAAATTACCGTACGCATAAACCTGAGCGGGATGGTTTATTTTGTGAAAGGATCTTTGGTCCTATCAAAGATTATGAATGTGCCTGTGGTAAATACAAACGAATCAGATACAAAGGAATTATCTGTGATCGATGTGGAGTAGAGGTGACCGAGAAGAAGGTACGAAGAGACAGGGTTGGTCACATCAATCTTGTTGTGCCGGTGGCGCATATTTGGTATTTCAGATCTTTACCGAATAAAATGGGTTATCTGCTGGGCTTGCCATCCAAGAAATTGGATATGATCATTTATTACGAACGTTATGTGGTCATCCAGCCGGGTATTGGAAAAAATGAAGAAGGAGAACCCTTGCAAAAAATGGATTTTCTGACCGAAGAGGAATATTTAAATATTTTGGAGACCCTTCCGCAGGAGAATCAATATCTTGACGATCAGGACCCCAATAAGTTCATTGCCAAAATGGGTGCTGAATGTCTGATTGAATTATTGGCGAGAATCGATCTTGATGCCTTGTCTTATGAATTGAGACACAAAGCAAATACGGAAACTTCCAAGCAGCGTAAAATGGAAGCTTTGAAGCGCTTGAATGTTGTTGAGGCTTTTAGAGATGCCAATTCACGTAAAGAGAACAAACCTGAATGGATGATCATGAAGGTCGTTCCTGTCATACCACCTGAATTGCGTCCCTTGGTTCCATTAGATGGAGGTCGTTTTGCAACTTCCGATTTGAATGACCTTTACAGAAGGGTAATCATTCGTAACAACCGTTTAAAAAGGTTGATGGAAATCAAGGCTCCCGAGGTGATCTTGAGAAATGAGAAGCGAATGTTGCAGGAATCTGTCGATTCTTTGTTTGACAATACACGTAAGTCTTCTGCTGTAAAGACAGAGTCGAACAGACCTTTAAAATCATTATCGGATTCCCTGAAAGGTAAACAAGGACGTTTTCGTCAAAACCTTTTAGGAAAGCGTGTTGATTATTCAGCGCGTTCGGTCATCGTTGTAGGGCCTGAATTGAGATTGTATGAATGTGGATTGCCAAAAGACATGGCTGCTGAATTGTACAAACCCTTTGTTATCAGAAAACTGATTGAAAGAGGAATTGTGAAAACAGTTAAATCGGCAAAAAAGATCATTGACAAACGCGAACCTGTGGTTTGGGACATACTTGAAAATGTATTGAAAGGACATCCTGTTTTGCTGAACCGGGCACCTACCCTGCACAGACTTGGGATTCAGGCATTTCAGCCAAAACTGATAGAAGGTAAGGCGATTCAGTTGCACCCTTTGGTTTGTACGGCTTTTAATGCGGATTTCGATGGGGATCAGATGGCGGTGCACCTGCCATTGGGTCAGGAGGCCATTCTTGAGTCACAATTGTTGATGCTTGCCTCACATAATATTTTGAATCCGGCAAATGGCTCACCTATTACAGTACCATCTCAGGACATGGTATTGGGTCTTTATTACATGACCAAGGAGCGTAAGTCAACACCCGAGCATATAGTCAAAGGAGAAGGAACTACATTTTATTCTCTTGAAGAAGTCAAGATTGCTTTCAACGAAAAGAAAGTGGACCTGAATGCAAGCATTAAGGTTAGAGGAAAAGATTTCAATGAAAATGGTGAAATTGAGACCATGATCATTGAAACAACCGTTGGAAGGGTGTTGTTCAATGAGGTCGTTCCCGAACAAGCCGGTTTCATCAATACGGTATTGACAAAGCGTTCATTACGTGATATCATTGGTGGCATTCTCAAGGTAACCGATGTTCCTACAACGGGAAAATTCCTTGACAGCATCAAAGACATGGGATATAAATTTGCTTTTCAGGGAGGCTTGTCTTTCAGTTTGGGAGATATTATTATACCCGACGAGAAGTATGACATGATCGATGCAGCAAATAAGCAGGTAGATTCAATCATGTCGAGTTATAACATGGGTATGCTGACCAACAAGGAAAGGTATAACCAGGTCATTGATATTTGGGGATCGACGAACAATCGTTTGACAGAATTGTCCATGAAGCGTCTGAGAGAAGACCAACAAGGATTCAACTCAGTTTATATGATGCTTGATTCTGGAGCTAGGGGTTCTAAGGAACAGATCAGACAGCTTACCGGGATGCGTGGACTGATGGCAAAACCAAAGAAATCTACTGCCGGTGGTGGAGAAATTATTGAGAACCCGATTCTTTCCAACTTTAAAGAAGGATTGTCGATTCTTGAATACTTTATTTCGACGCACGGTGCGAGAAAAGGATTGGCCGATACGGCTTTGAAAACGGCTGATGCGGGTTATTTGACAAGAAGACTTGTTGATGTCGCACAGGATGTGATCATTAACGAAGAGGACTGTGGTACCCTAAGAGGTTTAGAAGTGAAGCCACTTAAAAATAATGATGAGATCGTTGAATCTCTCGGAGAGAGAATTTTTGGAAGGGTCTCTTTACATGATGTGTATGATCCGACTACGGATGAATTGATCATTGAAGCAGGAGACTTATTTGATGAAGATTCTGTGAAAAAAGTGGAAGTTGCTGAACTCGACACGATTGAGGTTCGTTCTGCGCTTACGTGTGAGGCTCAAAAAGGAATTTGCTCTAAGTGCTATGGAATAAGCCTTTCAACCAACAGCATGGTCCAAAAAGGAGAAGCAGTTGGTGTGGTTGCCGCACAGTCCATTGGTGAGCCTGGAACACAATTGACCCTGAGGACCTTCCACGTTGGGGGTATTGCAGGAAACATTTCTGAAGACAGCCGAATGGTTGCCAGCCAGGGAGGGGATCTCGTCATTGATGATCTGAAAACAGTAGATGGAACTGACAGTGAAGGAAACCCGGTTAAAATCGTGATTTCAAGAACGGCAGAATTCAAGATCCTTGATAAAACATCTGGAATTGTGTTAAGTACCAATAATGTACCTTATGGTTCTCATATATTTGTCAAAGACAAGACCAAGATCAAAAAAGGTGATTTGATTTGTCAGTGGGATCCTTACAATGGTGTAATTGTATCGGAATTTAGCGGAAAGGCAGTATTTGAGGATGTTATAGAAGGCGTTACTTTCCAGGTCGAGATGGATGAGCAAACTGGATTCAAGGAAAAAGTAATTTCTGAATCCAAAAAGAAAAGAGTGATTCCAACCTTACATATTCAAAACAAGAAAGGAGAAACGCAAAGGTCTTATTCTTTGCCGGTAGGTGCCCACTTATTGATCGAAGAAGGACAAAAAATTGAAGCAGGTCAAATATTGGTTAAAATACCACGAAGGTCAGGTAAAGCCGGAGATATTACGGGTGGTTTGCCAAGGGTAACTGAACTTTTTGAAGCAAGGAACCCATCAAACCCTGCGGTTGTTTCAGAAATCGACGGTGTTATTTCTTTTGGAAAAATCAAAAGAGGAAACAGAGAGATTATTGTAGAATCCAAACTCGGTGACATTAAGAAATACCTGGTGAAATTATCGAACCAGATTCTGGTTCAGGAAAATGATTTTGTTAAAGCAGGGATGCCCTTGTCAGATGGAGCGACTACACCGACTGATATACTGAATATTATGGGACCAGGGAAGGTTCAGGAATATTTGGTGAATGAAATTCAGGAGGTATACAGGCTGCAGGGTGTAAAAATCAATGACAAGCACTTTGAGGTTGTTGTAAGACAGATGATGCGAAAGGTGAAGGTGATTGACTCTGGAGATACGATATTCCTTGAAAATCAATTGGTTCACAAGAATGAGTTCATTGAAGTCAATGACAATATCTACGGAATGAAGGTGATTGAGGATGCCGGGGATTCGGAAAATCTGAAAGCGGGTCAAATCGTCACTGCAAGAGCATTACGAGACGAGAATTCAATTTTGAGAAGAAATGACAAGAATCTGTTGGTCGCGCGTGATGCAATGCCTGCAACGGCCGAGCCGATCTTACAGGGTATCACTCGTGCTTCCTTACAGACCAAATCATTTATTTCTGCGGCCTCCTTCCAGGAAACCACGAAGGTGCTTAACGAGGCAGCGGTAAGTGGTAAAGAGGATTACCTCGAAGGATTGAAGGAAAATGTAATCGTAGGTAAGAGGATTCCTGCCGGTACAGGTATGAGAGAATATGATCATCTCATTGTTGGCCTCAAGGAAGAAATTGAACAAGTAGAGAATTAATTATAAAGGCACGAAACATCGTGCCTTTTTTTTGAAACTTAAATCCAAGATCATGTCAAAAGAAGCAAAACAAAATCAGTTGAATATTGAAATAGATGAAAAAATGGCCGATGGGACCTACGCAAACCTTGCCATTATCAACCATTCTGTTTCCGAATTTGTTGTTGATTTTATTAATATCATGCCAGGAGCGCCAAAATCAAAGGTGAAATCAAGAATTATTCTCACGCCCCAACACGCCAAAAGGCTTGCGAAGGCTCTTGCTGATAATGTGAAAAGGTTTGAGGCAAATCATGGAGAAATTAAGGATTATGACCAGCCTCATATACCACTGAATTTTGGCCCCACAGGCCAGGCGTAATTTGAATAAAAACGGGTTTCGCCCGTTTTTTTATTTTTGAAAGATGAATATTCCCAATAACTTGTCAGAAAAACTGACAGATCGTTTTGAAAAGGGAAGCTTGAGAGAACTTTCAGTCCGGCAGCCTATGACAGATTTTTCGTCAAATGACTATCTAGGGTTTGCTGCCAGTAAGGTAATCGCCGAGGGTGTCCAAAAGGAGCTAACTGGTTTATCTTATATGAACGGGAGCTCGGGGTCTCGCTTGCTTTCAGGAAACTTTGAACTGCACGAAGCGGTAGAGGAATCTCTTGCTCTTTTTTTTAAAGCGGATTCAGCTTTGATCTTCAATTCGGGTTATGACGCCAATATAGGCTTGTTATCCGCTGTGCCGCAGCGGGGAGATCGAATTTTTTATGATGAACTGTGTCATGCTTCCATAAGAGACGGAATCAGGCTGACTCATGCCAGTGCCTATGGTTTTAAGCATAACGATCTGAAGGACCTGATCAAAAAATTTCATAAGACGCGCATTGAGAAAGGGAATGTCTATATTGTGGTTGAAGCAGTCTATTCTATGGATGGAGATCTGGCCCCGCTTGTTCAGCTTGCTGAATTTGCAGGCAATAACCAGATCAGGCTCATCGTTGATGAGGCACATGCGACAGGAGTTTTTGGTGAATCAGGTAGCGGACTGACAACAAGTCTGGGTCTAGAGAAAAATATTTTTGCCAGGGTCCATACCTTTGGCAAGTCCATGGGATGTCATGGTGCAGCAGTATTGGGCAGCCGGGATCTAAGGCAATACCTGATCAATTTTGCCAGGTCTTTCATTTATACCACGGCATTGCCATTGCACAGTGTATTGACCATCAAGCATGCCTTGCTGCATTTGAAGCAAACCCGGGCCATTGAGCAGTTGCATGTGAATATTGCCGAATTTAAAAGGGTGGTTCATTCCTTAGGCATGGACCATTTGTTTTTGGAGAGCAGTAGTCCGGTTCAAAGTTGTTTACTGTCTCCTGCGGAAAGAGTCAAGGAAATATCACAAAAGCTCATGGATAGGAATTTCGATGTAAGACCCATTCTGGCACCAACGGTTCCAAAGGATCAGGAGCGAATAAGATTTTGCCTTCACAGCTATAATACTTTCCAGGAGATTCGGGATGTTCTTTTTTTATTGAGTACTTTTGCCTAGAATTTTCAATAGTTTCATGCATAAATATTTTATAACGGGAATAGGCACCGATGTTGGGAAAACAGTGGTTTCCGCGATTGTAGCGGAAGCACTTGAGGCAGATTACTGGAAGCCGGTGCAGGCGGGTGAATTAGAACACACCGATGCTGATCGCGTCAAAGGATGGATCTCCAATAAGGTAAGTAAGATTCACCCCTGCAGTTATGCTTTAAAGACTCCTATGAGCCCCCATGCTGCCGCTTCTCTGGAAGGAATAGAAATAGATCCGGGGAAAATCAGGGCGCCCCTGACAAAAAATAATCTGGTTATCGAAGGTGCGGGAGGATTGCTTGTTCCGATCAATGATGTGAACACCATGCTCGATCTGCTGCACAAGGATTACAGGGTGATTGTGGTTTCACGGCATTACCTTGGAAGTATCAACCATACACTGCTCACCTTAAATGAACTGCGTCGCAACGGGATTCAGGTCGCCGGAGTGATCTTTAACGGAGATGAGCATACTTCAACCGAGTCTATCATAGAAA
The DNA here is from genome assembly GCA_024644745.1 of Flavobacteriaceae bacterium. GTDB lineage: Bacteria > Bacteroidota > Bacteroidia > Flavobacteriales > Flavobacteriaceae > Lutimonas. The sequence continues at coordinate 32,181 of JAHEHF010000017.1, read as the reverse complement.
AACAGGCCCGGGTCAATGTGATCGGAAGAATAGACCAGGAGCCTTTGATCGACAAAGCTGTGATCAGAAAGTACGCGGCAAAATTTAAACCACAAATTGAATTGTTGTCATGAGTCTTGCAGAAAGAGATAAAAAGCATTTATGGCATCCGCTGACGCAGCATAAAACGCATCCCGATCACCTGCCGATGGTCAGGGCCAAAGGCGCTTTGTTGTTTGACGAGCACGATAAGTCATATATTGACGGAATTGCTTCCTGGTACACTTGCATGTATGGGCACAGTAACCCGGAGATAACCGAAAGGGTCAAAGCACAGCTGGACGTACTTGATCAGGTGGTTTTTAGTGGTTTTACGCATCCGCCTGCGGTTGAATTATCAGAAAAATTGATCGGAATCCTTCCCGGTTCGATGGAAAAGATTTTCTTTTCTGACAACGGTTCTACCGCCGTGGACGTCGCTATCAAAATGTCATTACAATATTTTTTCAATAAAAATGAAAAAAGGAATCGGATCATAGCACTCGACAATGCTTTTCACGGTGATACATTTGGTGCCATGTCTGTTTCCGGTCTGTCGGTTTATAACGGACCTTTTGAGGAGCATTTGCTCAGGGTTGATAGAATAGCTGTACCCGAAGCAGGCAACATAGAATCGGTTAAAGCCCGTTTTCAATCATTGCTGGACTCAGGTGAAATAGCAGCCTTCATTTATGAACCTCTGGTACAGGGCGCTGCTGCCATGCATATGTTTGAATCCGAATATCTTGAAGAATTATTATCCATGGCCAGATCGCATGGGGTCCTGACCATTGCAGATGAAGTGATGACAGGTTTTGGCAAAACGGGAAAGATGTTTGCTTCTGAATACATGAATTGCCAGCCGGATATCATTTGTTTGTCAAAGTCACTTACCGCCGGTATCGCACCCATGGCATTGACCTGTTGTACCCGTGCCGTTTTTGAAGGTTTCTTTGATGAGCAGATCGTCAAGGGTTTTTTTCACGGGCATACCTATTCGGCCAATCCTCTGGCCTGTACAGCTGCGATTGCGGGAATAGACCTGTTGCAGAGCAAAGGTATACAGGATGGAATTTTGCGAATCAACCGGCGTCATTCTGAATTTGAAGCACATATTGCAGCCCATCCCAAGGTGAATTCTACCAGGGTTTTGGGTGTGATTTTTGCCCTTGACCTTAAAACAAAAACAGATCGCTATGGTGCATTGCGCGACAAACTGTATCACTTCTTTATGGAAAACGGAGTGTTCTTAAGACCATTGGGAAATACGATTTATATTCTTCCTCCTTTTGTTATTTCAGATGCAGAGCTGGATAAGATTTATGAAGTAATTGAACGAAGCCTGGAATTGGTATGATATGAAGGACAAAATTTCTATTGTGGCCATGTCATCGATCTCTGCGTTGGGAAATGAAAATGAAGAGATATGGCAGAATTATCGAAAACAATCCTCGCTGATCAAAGAGGAATCCTTTGGGCGATTCAAGGCACTTGTCAGCAGCATAAAAAGCGGTCATCGTAAGTCGGTAGATGAATTGCGAAAAATCAAAAACTACAAGGACCTAGATCCTTCGGTTTTGATGGCCATATTCACGGCCAGAAAGGCTTTTGACCAAACTGATTGGAAACATCGGGAATTTGGAATCAATATCGGGTCTTCACGAGGAGCGACCACTTTATTTGAGAAGTACCATCAGGAATTTCTTGATCAGGACAAAGGACAGGTGAGCACTTTGAGTTCTCCCACCACAACTTTGGGAAATTTATCGTCGTGGGTAGGTCATGACCTTCAGGCAGGAGGGCCGGTAATTAGTCATTCTATTGCCTGTTCAACAGCCTTGCACGGCTTGTTGAATGGAATTGCCTGGATCAACGGTGGTATGAGTGAACGATTCATGGTCGGAGGAAGCGAAGCTTCAAATACGGCCTTTACCCTGGCGCAGATGAAGTCCCTGAAAATTTATGCCGAACAAAACAGTGACTACCCCTGCCGAAGCCTCGACATGGATAAAACCAGAAACACCATGGTTTTGGGAGAGGCCGCTGCTGTTTTTTGTCTTGAAAGAGGCTCCGTGAAAAATGCCCTGGCCATGGTGGAGGGGATAGGTTATGCTACCGAACCCTTGCTTCATAACATTTCTATTTCCACAGACGCAGATTGCTTCCAAAAGTCTATGACCATGGCCCTGAAGGGGATCAAAAAAGATGAAGTGGACGTTATTGTTACACATGCTCCCGGGACGGTTAAAGGAGACCAGTCAGAATATAATGCCATTCGCAAAGTATTTGGAGCAACCTTGCCTGCCTTGACCTCAAACAAATGGATCATCGGTCATTCGCTGGGCGCTTCGGGTGGTCTGAGCATTGAGATGGCCATCCTTATGATGAAGCATCAGGAATTCATTGGCGTCCCCTTTGGTAGTTTTTCGAAGCGGCCAAAAAGCATCACAAAAGTACTCGTGAATGCCGTGGGATTCGGAGGAAATGCCGTAAGTGTTTTACTTTCTTTAGAATAATACGTAGGGTTTCCGTATTTTTGAATTTTTTAAAATGATTTATGAAAACATATTCCAAAGAAGAGATCATCGCAATTTACAACAAACCGCTCATGGAGCTGGTATTTGAGGCGGCACAGGTGCACCGTGAATTTCACGATCCTTCCAAAATACAGGTGAGTACCCTGATCTCGATAAAAACGGGAGGTTGTCCTGAAGATTGCGGCTATTGCCCACAGGCAGCCCGGTACCACACACAGATCGAAAAGAATGACCTGCTTCCTTATGAAACCGTGCTCAATTTGGCTAAAAAAGCAAAGGAGAACGGATCGTCACGTGTGTGCATGGGTGCCGCATGGAGAAATGTCAAGGAAGGCGAGGATTTTGAAAACGTTCTTAAAATGGTCAGTGGCATCAGCGAACTCAACATGGAAGTATGCTGTACTTTAGGTATGGTAACCGAAAGCCAGGCAACGAGACTGGCCGAGGCCGGATTGCATTATTACAATCACAACCTTGATACTTCCGAAGATTATTATAAGGAAGTAATTTCCACCAGAGGATACGATGACAGATTGGAGACTTTGGAAAATGTAAGGAAAGGTGCCTTGAAGGTTTGTTCAGGGGGTATTATTGGCATGGGAGAAAGTATAGAAGACAGGGCTGGTATGTTGCTCAGTTTGTCTAAACTAAATCCCCAGCCCGAATCAGTTCCGATCAATGCCTTGGTACCCGTTGAAGGGACACCTATGGCAGATCAGCATGTTGTTCCTTCCTGGGACGTGATCAGAATGATCGCAACCACTAGGATCGTGATGCCAAAAACAACGGTTAGGCTTTCAGCAGGAAGAACTGAAATGAGTACAGAGGCTCAGGCCTTGTGCTTTATGGCAGGTGCATCTTCCATTTTTGCCGGAGAGAAACTTTTGACAACACCCAACCCGGGAGAAGACAAGGATGCGGCCATGTTTTCTTTATTGGGTCTGATTCCAACTGAAAAGAAAAAAGACAATACCGGAAAGTTCAAGATCAGAAAATCTTTAGTGGAGAATGAAGCGAACAAAAAGTGGAGCAGACCGGGTCACGAGATTCCAAGAAATATTGAGGCCACAGAAAAAGCTAAAGAAATAAGAAAGGCTCTAAAACAGGGTTAAGCCTTAGTCTTTACACTTTTTTATAAACCCGTTACTGCTGGCTCAGGATAAAAGCTTTTTTTGGACTCAAAAGTGAAGGTTCCCCAAGATGCCTGAATACCTTTCGATCGTAATTCCTGTTCCCGGGTGAACCAGCCTTGAGAATCATATGGATTTTATCATCAGAGGATCCTTTTATCAATGAAGAGTCTGGAGTCTGATACATGGCGGCTTGTTCTAAACCTAAGGAGAAGATCCGCCTTCTATATATCTTTTCGTTACCTCTACAGCGCTCTTCAATATGCAGATCATAACGAATTTGGTTGAGATCTCTGGCATAGTTGTTTTGAGGTCATGCGCGCCACTGAGGTGCCAGTTATTAGTCTGTTTGAGAAGTGTCAGCTTTCTTATTGTAATTTTTTGTATTTTTCAGCAGCTAATACGAATATTTTCGAATGACCTATTTTACACAGGAGTACTTGGATTTTTTCAAAGAACTTGCTGCTAATAATCATAAGGAATGGTTTGATAAGAACCGGAAGCGTTATGAAAATGCGGTGAGGGAACCATTTAAAAGGTTCGTGTCAGAACTGATTACAGTCATGGCCCGGCAGGACCCGCAGCTTGATCTGGCGCCCAAGGATGCTATCTTCAGGATCAACAGGGACATTCGATTTTCAAAAGATAAAACGCCGTATAAACTTAATAATTCTGCCATTATCTCTCCGAAAGGCAGGAAGGATAAGAATTACCCGGGCATCTATCTCGAATTTGGCCCTGAAAAACTGGCTTTTTACGGAGGTGTCTATATGCCGGACAGCAAGCAGGTAGAAAAGATAAGAACTTATTTCGTCAACAACCCGGAAGAAGCCAGTGCCGTATTAAATGATCCTGCATTTAAGAAGACTTTTGGTGTTGTGCATGGGGAGAAAAGCAAAAGGATCGCTAAAGAATTCAGGGAATCGGCAGCGCAACAGCCGCTCATATGGAACAAGCAATGGTACTATTACTGCCATTTACCTCCGGAACAGATCCTTCAGGACAACTTGATGTCTGTTTTGCTTGATTTGTCAGAAAAGGCTTCAGGCATGAAAAAATTTCTAACAAGTGCTTTGTATGGATGATGATAAAAAAATAAGATCCTATGATGCTTTTTACAGGTATTACCTTTCGGAACATCAAAACAAAACCTGCAGGGCACTGCACTTTACAGGTACCTTTCTTGTTTTTGTGCTTTCGTTCCTTGCCATATATTTGAGTGAATCCTATTTGTGGTGGTTTGTTCCCCTTATGGGTTATGGTTTTGCCTGGGCAGGGCATTATTTCTTTGAAAAAAACAGACCGGCTACCTTTACTTATCCCGTTTGGAGCCTTTTATCTGATTTCAGGATGTTCTTTGATATTTTGTTTGGAAGAATTTCATTTGATGGTTCTAAGGATCAGGTGTAATGTTTCAACAATGGCGCGTCTAAAAGACCAGATAAAAAATATGCCAAATGAAAAGAATCATGATAAGCCTGGTGTTTTTGATCGGTATGCAAGGATCAGCACAGATAAACATGGACCACTTAAAGGTAGGAGACCCGGCACCTTCTATTCATGCCTTTGATCAGGAAGGAAGGCGCATCAATTCTGATGAAATTTTATCTGATCACAGAATTCTGCTTATTTTTTACAGAGGTAACTGGTGTCCTCATTGCAAAAAACACTTGTCGGCCCTGCAAGATCGCTTGGATCAATTTAAGGACAAAGGTGTTTTTGTAGTGGTTGTGAGCCCCGAAACGCTTGAAAGAACCAAAGAGACAGCTCAGAAGTTTCAGACTGATTTTTCTATTGTTCACGATGCACAGAATACAATCATGGAAAGCTATAAAGTTGCGTTTGAGGTCAACAATAAAAATGTAACCAAATATTACAAATTTGTCAATCAGCGAATTGCTGAGTACAATGAAGAGAACAATAATGTATTACCCGTTCCTGCTACCTATCTCATCGAAAAGGACGGAAAGATTTCATTTGTACATTACGATCCTGACTATAAAAGGAGGTCAGATCTGGATGAGATCTTAAAAATGCTTTAAATTAAAACGCCTGTTCATTACTTTGAACAGGCGTTTCTTTTTCAAAAAGAATTTTTTTATTTACATCATGCCCGGCATGCCACCACCCATTGGAGGCATCGCAGGAGCCGCAGCTTCTTCTTTGATGTCAACCAGAGCACATTCAGTTGTCAGGATCATTCCCGCAACAGAAGCGGCATTTTCCAAAGCAATACGAGTCACTTTGGTCGGGTCAATGATCCCGGCTTTATGCATATGTACAAATTCACCTGATTTTGCATTAAATCCAAAATCACTTTTTCCTTCCAGTACCTTTGAAACAATTACAGAACCTTCATGTCCTGCATTTTCAGAAATTTGACGCAGCGGTTCTTCAATCGCACGGGCGATGATTTTGATACCTGTTTCTTCATCCTGGTTGGCACTTTTCAATTTGTCAAGATTAGATTTTGCTCTAACAAAAGCAACACCACCACCGGCAATGATTCCTTCTTCAACAGCAGCTCTTGTGGCATGCAAGGCATCATCAACGCGGTCTTTTTTCTCTTTCATTTCAACTTCACTTGCTGCACCTACGTAAAGTACTGCAACACCTCCTGCCAATTTGGCGAGACGCTCCTGAAGCTTTTCCTTGTCATAATCTGAAGTTGTTGTTTCGATCTGAGATTTGATCTGATTTACCCTTCCCTTGATCGTTTCTGAATCTCCGGCTCCATTCACAACAGTTGTATTGTCTTTGTCAATGGTTACTCTTTCTGCAGTACCCAGCATATCAATGGTTGCATTTTCAAGTGTAAATCCTCTTTCTTCAGCTACTACGGTACCTCCGGTAAGAATGGCAATATCTTCGAGCATTGCTTTTCTTCTGTCTCCAAATCCAGGTGCCTTTACGGCAGCAATTTTTAAAGAGCCTCTTAATTTATTGACAACCAAGGTAGCAAGAGCTTCACCATCAATGTCCTCTGCTATGATCAGAAGGGGTTTTCCCGATTGTGCCACAGGCTCAAGAACAGGTAAAAGATCTTTCATGGTTGATATTTTCTTGTCATACAGCAAGATATAAGGAGATTCAAGATCTGTTATCATTTTTTCAGAATCCGTCACGAAATAAGGAGACAGGTACCCTCTGTCAAATTGCATTCCTTCTACAATATCAACATGTGTTTCCGTACCTTTTGCCTCTTCAACAGTAATGACACCTTCTTTACCCACTTTGTCAAACGCTTCAGCGATCAATTCTCCTATGGATTCATCGTTATTGGCAGAAATTGAAGCAACCTGCTTGATTTTGTCCAATTTGCTTCCCACTACTTGTGACTGGTTCTTAAGATCTTCGATAATGACCTGAACTGCTTTATCGATGCCGTGTTTCAAGTCCAGAGGGTTGGCACCAGCGGCCACATTTTTCAATCCTTCTTTTACGATGGCCTGAGCCAATACTGTTGCCGTGGTGGTACCATCACCGGCAAGGTCATTTGTTTTAGAAGCAACTTCCTTAACCATTTGGGCTCCCATGTTTTCATGGGCATCTTCTAATTCAATGTCTTTGGCCACCGTAACACCATCCTTGGTGATCTGTGGTCCTCCAAAGGCTTTTCCAATAACAACATTTCGCCCTTTGGGACCCAAAGTTACTTTTACTGCATTTGCCAACTGGTCAACGCCACGTTTCAATCCTTCACGTGATTCGATATCAAAAATTATATTTTTTGCCATTTTTTATTGATTTTAAATTTTAAATTAGGATTAAAGAATTGCGAAAATATCACTTTCTCTCATTATAAGGTAGTCAGCACCCTCAAGCTTTAATTCTGTTCCGGCAAACTTACCGTAAAGAACAGTGTCCCCGACCTTAACTGTCAAGGGTTCATCTTTGGTGCCATTGCCTACAGCCACGACCTTTCCTTGTTGGGGTTTTTCTTTTGCTGAATCAGGGATGTAAATTCCTGAAGCTGTTTTCGATTCAGCCGCTAAAGGCTCAACAAGAACTCTATCTGCAAGAGGTTTAATTGTTAATGTACTCATTATATATAATTTTAGGTTATTAATTACTTTCCTTCAATTGAGCAAAAATATTGCCATTGTCAAAAATCTGACAAATAAGAAAAAAAAATGCCAACGTGTCATTACGTTGGCATTCTGATTCAAGTTTTAGGTTCTTAATTTGAACTGTCAATTAATTTGTCAGTATCAAGAGTCGGTGGTGTATCCAGCACTTCTCTTTCATTAATGATTCCTTCTGTTTCCGATTCCATGTCAACACCTGCCCTTGGGATGGAAAAGTTTGATAAAAGGATCAATGCAAATAATGCGATGGCCAGCGTCCAGGTACTTTTGTCCAGGAAATTGGTCGTATTTTGAACTCCTCCAAGACTTTGAGAACCGCCTCCTCCGAATGATGAGGACAAGCCCCCTCCTTTAGGGTTTTGCACCATGATTACCAAAATAAGTAATAGCGAAACGATGATGATCAAAATTAAAAATAAAAAGTACGACATAATCTATATTATTTTTCTTGCAATTTTTTGATTGCTTCAATTTGGAGTGCAAAGAAACTACTTTTTTCCGGATATTTCAAACTTAAAATGGTAAATGCAGTAATTGCTTTTTTATACTTTTTTTGCTCAATGTAAACATGGGCAAGGGTTTCTGTCATCAGGTTGTCATTCTCTGTGACGCTGTCAAAGGTTGCATCTGAATAAGTATCAGATAATGAAGGACTTATTTTTGGATTATTGGCGATAAATCGATCAATCAGATCCATCTGGCTGCGCTTCCTGCCGGGCGCATCTGCTATGTCTCGTATAGCACTCTGGTCTTTTTCAACCATGTCTTCCTCCCGATCAATCGGTGAAAATTCGCTCAATTGCAGCCACTCTCTGAAAGAATAAGATTCATCCCTTTTAAATTGCAGCGGGGCACCGACATTCAAAGTGGCTTCGGGTGAAACGTCATCTGCATCATAAGATTCATCAGCAGGTTTGATCGTTTCTGTTTCGGGTATCATCTGCTCTTGTTTGGGAGCAGGGTGAATGTCAAGGTCATTTATGGTGATATAATCAAAAAGAACAGCACGATCAGTGGTATAGGCTGCCGTCTTTTTCAGATAATCATTGTACTTAAAACTGTGGTGCTTCTTTAAACCGTTGAGGTGCAAAAAATGGGCAAGTTGAAAATAGGGGTAAGATTCAATAATCTGATGCAGCTCATTGATGTGAGCCTTTTCAATATGGCCCGGGCTGGAAATTATGCTATTGAATTCAATTAAGTTCATCTGTTTTTACCATTTAGCAACGGCTGCATTAAAAATATCCTGGGTAATCCTTTCAAAAATCTCTTCATAGGCACTTTCCAGTACACTTCCGGTCAACTGAAGACTCCCATCATAATCACTGTAGAAAGAAAAAGTCTGTTCAAAATTATCCTCCTCTATGAGCCTGTTGTAATAACGAACCTTTACACCAATTGTGAGCCTGTTTTGGGCCGCGGTTTGATCTGCTGTAGCCGCTATTGGAATAATTCTGTATTGGGTGATCTCTCCCTCAAATCGAAGATCCCCACCGGTATCAGTTAATTTTAGATTGGTCTGTCTCAGAAAGCGATCCTGAAGTGCCAGAGTAAATTCCTGACTCAGTGTTGGTTCGACGAGAACCGCCATATTCGGAAAATAATCGATTTGCACCGTTTCGGCATCTCCCGTGCTTCCTCCTGTAAAAGAATAAACGCCGCATCCCAACGGAAGTAGGAAGAGTAAGAACCCGAAACGTAAAAGAATTTTTTTCATATGCTGAAAGAGAAGATTATCGGTTTATTGCTTAAGGATCGCCGGTTTGACAATCTTCAGACCATTAATTAATACAGTTCAACAAATAAACAATTAAAGCTTTGAAATCACAAATTATATTGGTTTATTTTTCGGTACAGGGTCCTTTCTGAAATACCTAACTCTTTGGCTGCCAGTTTTCTTTTTCCTCTGTTGCGCTCTAAGGCCTGTTTGATCATTTCAATCTCTTTTTCCTGCAGAGAAACTGTTTCTTCAATGGTTTCAGCGTCGTCGAAGGAAACCATGGAAGGATGCTGTTCAAAGGGTTCATCATCGCCCTCATTAATGAATTCTAGGGTTTTGCCGCTTTTTTGATCCTCAGCTTTTCCATAGATCTTGTCAATCAGTAATTGTGTTTTTTCCTTGGGTTGATGTCTCGCTTCCTCTTTGATCAGTTCCTGGGTTAGTTTCTTCAGATCGGTGAGGTCATTTCTCATGTCAAAAAGAATCTTGTACAGAATTTCCCGCTCATTGGCGAAATCTCCGTCCTGTTTTTTTTCAGAGATGATAGCAGGTAAATTTTGATTGGCATCAGGCAGGTAGGTTCTCAGAACGCTTTTGCTGATGATCCTGTTTTGCTCTATGACGGATATTTGCTCAGCAAGGTTTTTGAGCTGTCGGATATTTCCTTTCCACTGGTTGGAAATAAGCATTTCCACTGCATCGTCCTCAAGCCGAATTGTGGGCATATTGTATTTCTGAGCAAAATCAGCAGCAAATTTTCTGAACAATAAATGAATGTCATCAGTCCGGTTCCTGAGCGGAGGAAGATGAATTTCAACCGTACTCAATCTGTAGTACAAATCTTCTCTGAACTTGCCTTTTTTTATGGCCTGTTCCATGTTCAGGTTCGTTGCAGCAACAATTCTCACATTGGTTTTCTGTACTTTGGATGACCCAACTTTTAAAAATTCCCCGTTTTCCAAAACACGGAGCAACCGGACCTGGGTGGTCAGCGGCAATTCACCTACTTCATCCAGAAAGATGGTACCCCCGTCAGCCACCTCAAAATAACCGCTACGGGTTGCCGAAGCACCAGTAAAGGATCCTTTTTCATGGCCAAAAAGTTCACTGTCTATGGTTCCTTCCGGAATGGCACCACAATTCACTGCAATATACTTGGCATGTTTTCGGTGTGATAAGCTATGGATGATCTTTGGGATGGCTTCCTTACCCACGCCACTTTCACCTGTGACAAGCACAGAGATATCGGTTGGGGCCACCCGCATGGCTTTTTGAAGGGCCAAATTTAGCTGGTTGTTGTTACCGATAATTCCGAAGCGTTGTTTTATGGTTTGTAAGGAGTCCATAAGCGTTAATTTTTTAAGCTGTGCCAACAGCAGTATTTTTTATTAGAATCAGTCAAAGGAACGTCTGCCAATCAAGGTCGCTGAGGTACAATCTTCAATATGCACCATCACCGTATCTCCCACTTTCTCGTCACTTTTTGGGAAAACGGCTACGGCATTTTGAGAATTCCTTCCCATCCACTGATCACTTGATTTTTTTGAATCCCCTTCAATTAATATCTCCACTGTTTTTCCAACAAATTGTTCCATTCGGAAAAGACCGTGTTTCTGCTGTAAATGAATGATCTCTGAAAGCCTTCTTTTTTTGGTTTCCAAAGGCACATCATCTTCCATTTTCTTTGCAGCCAGGGTTCCAGGCCTTTCAGAATAAGCGAACATGAATCCGAAATCGTATTTGACATACTCCATCAAAGAAAGGGTTTGCAGGTGGTCCTCCTCTGTCTCACCACAAAATCCGGTAATCATGTCCTGAGAAATCGCGCAGTCTGGAATGATCTTTCGAATGTTGTCAATCAGTGTCATGTATTCTTCTCGTGTATGCTGTCTGTTCATCCGCTCCAACATTCTGCTGCTTCCTGTTTGAACCGGAAGGTGAATGTATTTACAGATATTGTCGTATTTGGCCATACTGTGAAGTACGTCAATACTCATGTCCTGCGGATTGGAAGTTGCAAACCTTATTCTGATTTGCGGTACGGCCAAAGCAACCATCTCGAGCAGCTTTGCAAAGTCCACCGCGGTGGCCTGTGCAATTTCAGAAGCATTTTTAAAATCTTTTTTCAATCCGCCTCCGTACCATAAATAAGAATCGACATTTTGACCCAGTAAGGTAATTTCTTTATAACCTTTGTCTCTCAGATCCAGGGCCTCGTCAATAATACTTTTAGGATCCCGGCTTCTTTCTCTACCCCTTGTAAAAGGCACAACACAAAAAGTACACATATTGTCGCAGCCTCTTGTGATCGATATAAAAGCCGAAACCCCATTGGTATTCAGGCGAACCGGCGTAACGTCTCCGTAGGTTTCTTCTTTTGATAAAATTACGTTGATCGCGTCTTTACCGCTTTCTATTTCTTTGACAAGATTTGGCAGGTCACGGTAGGCATCTGGTCCCACAACCAGGTCAACCATTTTTTCCTCTTCCAGAAATTTTGTTTTAAGCCTTTCTGCCATGCATCCTAACACCCCGATTTTCATATCCGGATTGATTCTTTTCACACGGTTGTATTTTTGCAGCCTTTTTCGAATCGTTTGTTCGGCTTTTTCTCTAATCGAGCAAGTGTTGACCAGCACCAGGTCAGCTTCTTCCAGCAGGTGCGTCGTATTAAATCCTTCATCGGCAAGAATAGAAGCAACGATCTCACTGTCATTCAAATTCATCTGGCAGCCATAACTTTCTATAAATAGTTTTTTATGGTTACCCGCTTTTTTTTCAGTGATCAGGGCTTGTCCCTGTTTTTTTTCCTCAATTATATTTTCACTTGCCATTTTCTCTTTTTTGGGTGTGCAAAGATACGATCAAATTTTATTTATTCTGACATTTTGGCATAAAAATTACATTTGAAAAAGACCGATAATCTTTGGGCAGACAGGGATTTTTAAGTCGAATAAAATATGGTTTAAAAAATTCTATATACTTTTGCAATCTCAAAAAAGGGTTTTTAACAGAAGTAGAATCCATCATTTTTAGAATGGATCCTTCATTAAATTAGGTAGATGTCAAAGAATTTAGTCATAGTAGAGTCGCCCGCAAAGGCCAAGACCATAGAGAAATTTTTAGGAAAGGATTATGTTGTTGAATCAAGTTTTGGTCACATTGCTGACCTGCCATCTAAAGAGTTAGGGGTTAATGTGGATGGAGATTTTAAACCCGTTTATAATGTTTCTTCCGATAAAAAGGCAGTAGTAAAAAAATTAAAGTCCCTGGCCAAGAAAGCTGATACGGTCTGGTTGGCCAGTGATGAGGATCGTGAGGGAGAGGCCATTGCCTGGCACTTGTTCGAACAATTAAAGCTAAAAGATGACAAGACAAAAAGGATCGTTTTTCACGAGATCACCAAAAAAGCAATTCTGAATGCCATAGAGAATCCAAGATCCATTAATTATAACCTGGTCAATGCACAGCAGGCCAGAAGGGTTCTGGACCGATTGGTTGGTTATGAGCTTTCCCCAGTGCTTTGGAAAAAAGTGAAAGGAGGCTTGTCGGCAGGAAGGGTACAGTCTGTTGCCGTGAGGTTGATCGTTGAGCGAGAGAGGGAAATTGAAGCGTTTGTGCCCGTGGCATCTTACAAAGTGGTAGGGGAATTCATCAGCAAGGATGGAATGAAATTCAAAGCTTCCCTGCCAAAGAGTTTTAAAGGACGCAAAGCTGCTGAGAAATTTTTGCAGTCATGTATTTCAGCTGTTTTTGAAGTGGATGATCTTTCGGTTAAGCCGGCAAAGAAATCGCCTGCAGCTCCTTTTACAACATCAACTTTGCAGCAGGAAGCATCGAGAAAGTTATATTTTCCCGTCGCCAAAACCATGGTGGTTGCGCAACGTTTGTATGAAGCGGGTCTGATCACCTATATGAGAACAGACAGTGTTAGTTTGTCTGATGATGCCAAAAAGGAAGCACAACAGGAAATCATATCCTCTTACGGAGAGGCCTTCAGCAAGCCCAGAAATTATTCCACCAAGTCAAAGGGTGCCCAGGAAGCGCATGAGGCCATCAGGCCTACAAGCATGGGAACAAGTTCTATTCAGGCAGAAAGTGATCAGGCGAGGTTATATGATCTGATATGGAAAAGGACCCTTGCTTCTCAGATGAGCGATGCCAAACTGGAAAGGACGAACGTTCGGATCAAGAATGATAAAAACAATGAGATTTTTACAGCCAATGGCGAAGTAATTACTTTTGAGGGATTCCTGAAAGTATACCTGGAGGGGAATGATCAGGAAGACGTGGAACAGGCGGGCATGTTGCCAAAGCTGACCGTTAGTGACATTCTTGAAAATAAATACATTCATGCAACAGAAAGATATACCCGTGCCCCTTACAGGTTTACGGAGGCATCACTGGTAAGACAGTTGGAAGAATTGGGCATAGGGCGTCCTTCAACATATGCTCCTACAATTTCCACCATTCAACGCAGAGAATATGTGATTAAAGGAATCATAGAAGGAAAAGACAGAGATTATACCCAATTGACATTGTCTAGCGATACATTATCTGTGGAAACACTGACCGAAAAGGTGGGGGCAGACAAAGGGAAATTAGTGCCGACGGATATAGGGAAGATCGTAAATGACTTTTTGGTTGAAAATTTTTCTGCTATTATGGATTTCAGTTTTACGGCCAATGTGGAAAAGGAGTTTGATGATATTGCGAGTGGAAAAGAAAACTGGACGGAGGTGATCAAAGATTTTTACCATCCTTTCCACGACCAGGTCGAGGACGTTTCAGATAATGCGGAACGGGCCAAAGGAGAAAGACTTCTCGGAGTTGATCCTGAGTCGGGGAAAAATGTTTATGCTCGTCTGGGCAGATTTGGAGCCATGGTGCAGATCGGGGAGGCCACTGACGAAGAGAAACCAAAATTTGCGAGTTTACAGGGAGAACAAACTCTGGGTAATATTACCTATGAAGAGGCAATGGACCTTTTCAGGTTGCCAAAATCTCTGGGAACCTACGAGGGAGATGAAGTTGTAGTGGCCAACGGTAGATTCGGACCTTATGTGAGATTTGATAAAATGTTCGTTTCACTTGACAAAAATGAGAATCCTCTGTCGGTGTCTTTAGAAAGAGCGATTGAACTGATCGAGGCAAAACGCAAAGCAGACGCTCCCATTGCAGAGTACGAAGGATTGCCGGTTCAGAAGGGAGTTGGTAGGTTTGGCCCTTTCATTAAATGGAATAATGTTTTTGTCAATGTCAATCGGCGTTATGATTTTGAGAATCTCTCTTATGATGACATCGTTGAACTGATCGAAGCCAAAAAGAAGAAGGATATTGAAAAAGTGGTCCATAACTGGGAATCAGAGGGGATCAGGGTGGAAAAAGCAAGATGGGGCCGCCATAATATACTGAAAGGGAAAACCAAAATAGAAATTCCTAAAACTGTTGATGCGGCTGCTTTGACCCTGGAAGAGGTGAAAGAGATACTGGCCAAGAACGCACCCAAGAAAAAGACCAAAAAGAAGCCTGTTTCGAAAAAGAAATAGGGATCATTATCTTTAAAATCAACGTCCTTTCAGCCCCGTCCTGAAAGGACTTTTTATTTTTTGTAAACACTCATTTTATTCACGGGGAAATTTAATTACATTGCGGCAAAATTCATTTTTAACAATAACCGCATGAGTATAGATCTTCTTTTACCTGTTGAGGATATGGCAGCTGCCCATACCGCGTTGCAATCTGACCTGAGCCTTGGAAGGAAAATCCGAATTCACACTAAAAAAGACGGGATCCCGGATCTTAAAAACGTACAAATTGCGATTGTTGGAGTCATGGAAGGGCGAGGAGCTGTTGATAATGTGGGAACCGGAAAGAGCCTGGAAAAGGTGAGGAAATACCTCTATCAGATGTTTCCGGGAAACTGGCACCTGAAGATTGCCGATCTGGGAAATATTCCGAAAGGAAAGGAAACGGGCGACACTTATTTTATTGTTCAGGATATTTTGTCGACACTGATCAGTAAGGATATTGTTCCTGTGATCATTGGGGGCAGCCAGGATATCACTTATGCCAACTACAGGGCATACGACAGTATGGAAAAACCCTTAAACATTGTTTCTGTGGACAACAGATTTGACATAGGCGAAATGTATCCGGGTTTGAATGCGCATAATTATTTGCATTATATAGTGATGGATAAGCCGAACAACCTGTTTAATTACAGCAATCTCGGTTTTCAGACTTTTTTTAATTCTCAGGAAGAGATTGATCTTATGGATAAATTGTTTTTTGAAGCTTATCGCCTGGGGGAAGTAAATCATGATATCACTTGTGTGGAACCCGTTTTAAGAGATGCAGATATTGTCAGTATTGATATGGGTGCCATAAGAATGAGCGATGCTCCAGCCAACAATAATGCCGTGCCCAATGGTTTATTTGGTGACCAGATCTGTGCCATATCCCGTTATGCCGGAATCAGCAGAAAAGTTTCCTCTTTCGGTATTTATGAGTACAATCCAAAATATGATCAAAGAGAGCAGACAGCCCATTTGATGGCACAGATGATTTGGTATTTTATAGAGGGTTGTAATCTCAGGATAGATGAATACCCCTTTGAATCGAAAAAGAAGTACAAAAAGTATATGGTAATGGTCGAAAACGAAACCATCAATTTTTATAAAAGCGATAAAAGCGAAAGATGGTGGGTAGAGATCAAATATTTCCATAATAATTTGGAAAAATCTACGTTAATACCATGTACCTATCAGGATTATTTAACAGCGAATAATCAGATATTTCCGGAAAGATGGTTAAAAACCTTTAGAAAATTAAATTAATATACACTAAAGTCGGTTTTTTAGCGTTCTTAGGGAACAAAAGATTAAATTTTGTAAGGAATTTTATTTGAATTATTTGAGAAAAATAATCTTTTGAAAGTAGTATTAATAAGTTTTAATGTAACAATAACATCTTGTTAGAAAAGTAAAAATTATGAAAAAGTTATCCCTAATCCTATTACTATTTGTCTTTGCTTTCTTAAGCAGTTGTAAATCTGGTAATGACAGAGGTCAATTGGTGGGCGTATCGGCAAATAAGAAGTTCTTTCCGGAAAAGCCTTTCGGAATGGTGCTTATCCCCGGTGGCGCATTTACCATGGGTAAAGGTGACGAGGATGTGGCAGGAGCTTTCAGCGCCCCATCCAGAACCGTTACTGTAAGACCCTATTACATGGACGAAACAGAAATAACAAATAGTGAATACAGAGAATTTGTTTTTAGAGTGAGAGATTCTATTCTGAGAACAAGGCTTGCTATTTTAGCTGAAGAAGCCGATATAGGAGGAGGCGCTCCAATAGAACAGAAAAAAGGAGATTTTAGTGGTATCTCTAAATATAAATTCAAAGAGCAGGACAGTACTGACAATGCTTATTATAAGTATATGATGGATAACTACGGAAGTCTGGGAGACATTAATTCTCCGACTGAAGGTAGATATTTGAACTGGGATGTTGACCTGGTTTGGAATACCAGCGAATTTCCGGATGAGTACTATGCTGAAGCCATGGATAGCTTGTTCATGCCAATGGATGAGACCATGGAAAGAAAAAGAAGAATTGACACGAAAAAACTGAAATATGTTTATTTGAAGAATGACAGGGCACAAGCGGCTAAGAATGGGGCACGTCCGAAAGACTTTTTAAAGAAAGTTGAGGTTGCGGTATATCCTGATACGGCTGTTTGGGTAAAAGATTTCAACTATTCTTATAATGATCCTATGCACCAGGACTATTTCTGGCACCAGGCTTATAATGATTATCCTGTAGTAGGAGTGACCTGGGACCAGGCCAAAGCCTTTTGTAATTTCAGAACTGAAAAGAGAAATAATTTCCTGGCCAGCAAAAAGAAAAGCACCGGAAGAGAACCAAGCTTCAGATTACCTACAGAAGCGGAATGGGAATATGCAGCAAGAGGAGGCCTTGAGTATGCGAAATATCCATGGGGTGGTCCGTATACGATTACAGACAGAGGATGCTTCTTAGCAAACTTCAAACCTGAAAGAGGAAACTATGCGTCTGACGGAGCCTTGTATACCGTAGAAGCCAGATCTTACAATCCGAATGACTATGGTCTGTACAACATGGCCGGAAACGTTTCTGAATGGACCAACACCGCGTACAATCCATCTTCATACTACCTGGGATCAACTATAAATCCTAATGTCGTGGATAATGCAAACCAGAGAAAAGTCATCAGAGGCGGATCGTGGAAAGATGTTGCCTATTTCCTTGAAGTAGGAACAAGAGACTATGAATACGGTGATTCTGCAAGAAGTTATATCGGTTTCAGAACCGTGCAGGATTACATGGGAACAAAAATGACAGAAAAAAATAAATAAGAAATAATAGCTTAATCAATAATAATCAAAAAAATCAATAATTATGGCACAATCAAAAACCAAAAAGAAATTGTTCAACATGGCCTATGGTCTGGGAGCAGCAGTAGTAATTTTAGGAGCACTTTTTAAAATTGCTCACTACCCAGGAGGAACAGAAATGTTGACAATAGGGATGATCGTTGAAGCAGCAGTATTTGCATTATCAGCTTTTGAACCTGTTGAAGAAGATCTTGATTGGACAAATGTATATCCTGAGTTAGCAGGAGGTGATGCAAAAGACAAACAAGAAGCCAGTGATTCACAAGGACTTTTGTCTCAAAAGTTAGATGCAATGTTACAGGAGGCCAATCTTGATTCAGAAAAAATGAACAGATTGTCAGCGAGTATCAGCAGTTTTGCAGGAGCGGCAGAAGGATTAAAACCGGCTACCGATTCGATAGCCGCGTCAAACAGATACGCTGAGCAGTTGTCGGTTGCAGCCATAGAGTTGGAATCATTGAACAGCATGTATATCATCCAGAAGGAAAATGCTGAACGTCAGGCTGATCTCAATAAAGAAACACTTGAAAACGCTGAGCGTTTAAAAGAACAAATGGAATCGTTGGCAACAAACCTTTCTTCTCTGAATGGAGTATATGGTGGAATGTTGTCTGCAATGTCCGGTACAAGTTCAAATTCTTAATTAGTTGCTGATTTAACAAGCACAATTTATTAACCCTATAAAATCTATTAAGGATGGCAGCAGCTAAGCAATCACCAAGGCAAAAAATGATTAACTTGATGTATTTGATTTTCATCGCTATGTTGGCAATGAATATGTCAAAGGAAGTTTTACAGGCCTTTGGTTTAATGGACAATAAACTGGTGGCGGCTAACGATGCTGCTACGACCAGGAATAAAAGATCCTATGAGGATCTTGCACTTAAAGCAGTAGAGCAATCTGAGAAATACCAGGATGAGAAGGAAAAAGCTGATAAGATCGAAAAATTATCAGGTGATTTTTACTCTTACATCGAAGGTGTGAAGGAAGAAATGAAAGCTACTGTTGATGATCCAACGGATTATGAAACAATGGACTCCGGTAAATTTCTTGATGAGAAATTTTTCAAAGGAAACGATGGAGCCTATAAGGAAGCAGGACAGGAATTTGTTGATAACATGAACAACTACCGCGCAGAAGTATCTGCTGTGATGGGAGAGGGAAATGAAAACCTCAAAAATGATGTTGCCGCGAGATTCTCAACCGACAAGGTAACCAACAGAGAAGGTAAAGAGATTTTTTGGTTGGACTATAATTATAAAGGATTTCCTTTAGTTGCTTCAATCACGAAGATGACTCAGATCCAGGCTGACATCAAAACCACAGAATCAGAAATTTTAGGTTCTATGTTGCAGGGTCAGATGGCCAGTGATGTTTCGATGAATAATTATCAGGCTATATTAATTCCAAATACACCTGCCACACTTCAGGGTGAGAATTTCCAGGGAAAAATTGTTTTGGGACGATATGACGGATCTTTGAAACCTGAAAAGGTTGTGATCAACGGTAAGGAAATAACCAACATCAAGGATGGTGGTGCGATTTTGGATTTTCCTGCGGGTAACGTAGGGGAGAACGAGATCAAAGGGAAATTTATCTTTATGGAAAATGGTAAGCCTGTTGAGATTCCCGTTGAGACTTCTTACGCAGTTGTTGCGAAACCAAACAGTGCAGTAATTTCAGCTGATAAAATGAATGTTGTATACAGAGGTGTTGAAAACCCAATTACGGTTTCTGTGCCAGGTGTGGCTGATAATGCAGTAAAAGCGACGGCTCCGGGCTTAAGAAAAGTAAAAGGTATTGGAAAATATTCTATGGCTCCTGGCAAAGGGAGAGAAGTAAAAATAAGTGTGAGCGCCAAATTACCAGATGGAACTCCTATTACTTCAAGCCAATTGTTCAGAATCAAAGATATTCCAGCCCCGGTTGCAGCAGTAAGAGGAGAGTACGGAATGATCAAAATGCCGAAAAGTACCTTGCAAAAGGCTACCATCAGTTCACTATTACCGGATTTTGTTTTCGATCTTAAGATCAACACGACAGGGTTTAGCGTCAAAGTGCCAGGACAGCCAACCGTGATCGTAAAAGGAGACAAATTTGATGCTTCAGCAATCAGAGTGTTGAACAGGGCAAGAAAAGGAGACGTAGTGATCATTTTTGATATCAAACAAAAATTAGTGGGCAACTCGGGTTATTACCTGAAAAATGCTTCACCAGTAAATGTTGAAATAACGAATTAATCCATATACAATTATGAAATTGAGAAGTTTAATAATAACAGTAATAGGTTTACTATCGGTCGGATATGTAAATGCCCAGGCAAATTTGCTTAACGCAAAGATTCCCGAGCAGATCGGTATGAAAACACCGGAGCAGCTGGCTGCTGATAATGATCAGCCATTGCCTTACGGCTATATCGATGACAGGGATATCTTATGGTCAAAAGTCGTTTGGGAATATGTTGACCTGAATGAAAAGATCAATATGCCTTTCTACTATCCTGTTGACACTAGTAATATCAGTTCTAACAGAAGGTCGCTTTATGATACTTTATTAAGAGGAATAAAAAGCGGTGAAATAATTGATGTGTATGATGATTCTTATTTTGAGGATAAACTTACCCTGAAGGATATTTCTGGAAGATTGTCAAGAATTGACACTTCAGATGCCGGTATCGAAAGATTGAATGCCGGAGAGTCCCTTACGGATGAATACGTTGACCGCAGGGATATTACCGCGGGTGACATTGAAGGATTCAGAATTAAAGGTGTCTGGTATTTTGATAAGCGACAAGGTGAGTTGAAATACAGATTGTTGGGAATTGCCCCTGTAGCACCCGACGTAAACTTTATTGATAGCGAAGGAGCACAGGATGAATTGATTGAATTGTTTTGGGTGTGGTATCCGGGTGCGAGATACAATACGCATGACATGAAGGTCTTCAACCAGAAGAATTCGGCATATCCATTGTCTTATGACCATTTGTTGAATTCCAGAAGGTTCAATGCAATCATCTACAGAGAAGAAAATATTTATGGCAACAGGGACGTTGCAGAATATATAAAAGGAAATTCACTTTTTCAAGTTTTGGAATCAGATAAACTTAAAGAAGACATTCGAGATAGGGAGCTCGATATGTGGAATTACTAATACTGAGTTAATAATAAAAAAACCTCTGCTTTTTGGCAGAGGTTTTTTTTTGCCGATTGGTTTTGCACATGAGAATGACATAAGAATAAATAGTGTTAAAGCCTCTAATTAAAGCCGAAGTTCTATCTTTGACTTTTTATCCTTTTAATTATGAAATGGGTTAATGCATAAAAATGAAGGTTAACTATATCATTGTAGGCATTGGGCTCGCAGGGATCGCTTTTGCGGAAGAGCTCAAAAAACAGGGTAAGACCTTTGTTGTTTTCGAAGACAATTCCCAAACTTCTTCACTGGTGGCGGGAGGCATGTACAATCCTGTGATTTTGAAAAGATTCACCCCTGTTTGGAACGCCAAAGAACAGCTTAGTGAAGCTATTCCCTTGTATAAATCCTTGGAAATTTCCCTGAAGAATCAATATGACCAGCCTCTGGATATTTACAGGACCTTTAAGAGTACAGAAGAGCAAAACAATTGGTTTGCAGCTGCCGATAACCCGGTATTGCAGGAATATATGATCCCTGAAATCTTTAAAATTGAATCGGATCATATTGCGGCCCCCTTTGGTGCAGGAAGGCTGATCAAAACCGGTAGGGTCAAGGTCAGGGAACTGGTTTCCGATTACCGCAGCGCTTTAAATAAGGAAGGACTTTTAATCGAAGAAACCTTTCGGCATCAGAATATGATCACCTGGGATTCTCATGTCGAGTATCATGGTCTTCAGGCAGAGAAGATAGTCTTTTGTGAAGGGAACGGATTGAAGAACAATCCGTTTTTTAACAAACTTCCTTTAACTGGAACTAAGGGAGAGCTGATTACAATTCTTGCCCCTGAATTGAAATTGAACTGCATCATCAAAGCAGGCATTTTCATATTGCCCCTGGGCAATCACCATTTTAAGGTTGGTGCTACTTTCAACTGGTCCGATAAAACCAATATGCCAAGTGAGGCAGGGAGACAGGAGCTTGAAGAGAAGCTCAAAGAAGTTTTGACCTGTAATTATGAGGTCGTCGATCACGAAGCCGGGATCAGACCTACAACAGGAGACCGAAGACCCTTATTAGGTGTGCACAGGAAGAATGAAAGGCTGGCTGTATTTAACGGTCTGGGAACAAGGGGAGTGATGATCGCCCCTCTCATGGCGCAAAAACTGTATCATTTTCTGGAGAACGGAGTTGCCCTGGACAAGGATATTTGCATCAGCAGGTTCAAGCAGTAAAAAATTAAGCCGACTTTTTTCGGTATTGGACAAACATGTTGATATAAATGAGTCTAGAAATCCTCATGATGAGAGGGTTTAGGGCAATCAGGAGTACAAAAATAGCAATAAAGGAAGCCATGAGGCCCAGATGCAAAAGGTAGCCAATTACAAAAATGGCAACGGCCAGGGCAACTGTAAGTGCATAGGAAACATACATGGCACCATAGAAAAAGGAGGGCTCTATCATGTATTTTAATCCGCAGACCACACACTTTTCATGAATTTTCAAGTTGTTTTTTAGTTTCAGGGTGCAGCGGTGAACAAAGAAATCACCCTCATGGCATTGAGGGCATTTGTTGTTCAAAACGCTGTATAATTTGGAGCCTTTTTTCAGCATTGCAGATTCACATTATTCAATTACTTTTGCAAAGATAAATTTTTAAGCCATCATAATGCTCAATGCGCACGACATAACTGTATCATTTTCTGGAGAAGAATTGTTTTCGGGAATCACTTTCAAGTTAAATTCCGGAGACCGTGTTGGCCTGGTGGGGAAGAATGGCGCAGGAAAATCCACCCTGTTGAAAATAGTGGCGGGTGATCAGGAATACGACCGCGGATCCATGGCTTTTGAAAAGAATATCAGTTTGGGTTTTCTGAAGCAGGATATTGATTTTGAAGAAGGAAGAACCGTTTTGGAGGAGGCGTATCAGGCTTTTAAAGAAATTAAAAGTATTGAAAAAAAGCTTGAAGATGTTAATTTTCAACTTGCGGAAAGGACCGATTATGAAAGTGAATACTATCATAACCTGATGCATGATCTGGATGATCTTTCCCACCGCTATGAGTTGATAGGCGGTTACAATTATCAGGGAGAAACAGAGAAAATTCTTGGAGGTCTGGGCTTTAAAAAGAAGGACCTTGATCAAATGACCAGTACTTTTTCAGGGGGATGGCGCATGCGAATTGAACTTGCAAAATTGCTCCTGCAGAATCATGATATATTGTTGCTTGATGAGCCAACCAACCATTTGGATATTGAATCCATCATCTGGTTTGAGAACTTTTTAAAAGGATTCAGCGGCGCCATCATGATGGTATCGCATGATAAAATGTTTCTGGACAATGTGACCAACAGGACCATTGAGATTTCATTGGGTCAGATTTATGATTATAAGAAGCCATACTCACAATACCTTTTGCTGAGAAATGAGATCAAGGAAAAACAACTTCAGGCGCAAAAGAATCAGGAGAAGGAGATCAGGCAAACGGAGCAGTTAATTGAAAAATTCAGGGCAAAGGCAAGTAAAGCCTCCATGGCGCAGTCTCTGATCAAAAAGCTTGACAAAGTACAGCGTATTGAAGTTGATGTTGAAGATAATGCCATAATGAATATTAGGTTTCCTGTTTCAATTACACCCGGAAAAGTGGTTGTTGAGGCCTATGATGTTGCCAAGAGATATGGCGACAATCAAGTTCTGGAGCATGTTGAGATGTTGATCGAAAGAGGTAGTAAAATTGCATTTGTAGGGCAAAACGGACAGGGTAAAACAACCCTTGCCAAAATCATGGTGGGCGAGATCGATTTTGAAGGAGAGTTGAAATTGGGGCACAATGTTCAGATCGGTTATTTTGCACAGAATCAGTCAGAGTATCTGGACGGTGAATTGACGGTACTTCAGACCATGGAACAATCTGCCAATGATGGGAACAGGGTTGGCGTACGCGACATGCTGGGCTCCTTTTTATTCAGAGGAGACGAGGTGGAGAAAAAAGTCAAAGTACTGTCGGGAGGTGAAAGAAACCGTCTTGCACTATGTAAAATGCTTTTGAGTCCCTTTAATGTGCTCATTATGGATGAGCCTACCAACCATCTTGATATTGCTTCAAAAAATGTTTTGAAGAGAGCACTGAAACAATTTGACGGGACTTTGATCCTGGTTTCACATGACAGGGATTTTTTACAGGGTCTGGCGAATACGGTATATTCATTCCGAGATGGAGGCATCAAAGAGTATCTTGGCGACATAAATTATTTTTTGGAGCAGCATGAACTGGAAGATATGAGGGCGGTGGAAATGAGGTCCAGAGAAAAGTCAGATCCGGAAGATCAACCTGCTGGAAAACAAAGGCATTCAGACTTAAAGCAAAAGAAAAAACTTCAAAACAAACTCAGTAAGCTGGAAGCGGAAATTTCGGTTCTTGAAAATGAAATCATCAATGATGACGCTAAAATTGCCGAAAATTTTAAAGCGATTGAGGAGGACAGGGATTTTTTTAAAAAGTATCAGTCCAGGAAGGATAAAGTGGAATCTTTAATGGCACTCTGGGAAACTGTGCATCAGGAACTTGAGAATATTTAAGCATATTCAAAACCCGTATGCATCAGAAATACTGATCAATAGTAACAGCAGGGTTTAATTGCTCACTACTTCTAACTGCGGTGGGTAAGCCAACATGATCTTTGAGACAATTTCGTTGATACGGGCCTCTTTTTTCTCAATATTCTTTTGATAGGAAAGGACTCCTGTTCCTATGCCCTGCCAGGCCAGTTCTTTTTTTCTGGCATCTATCAAATCGATAAAAAGAGTTCCCTCCGTCGATGTGGAAACATTGACATATCCAAATCCGTAACCCGGTCCGTAAAAGCCATAACCATAATACCAGGGATACCATCCGTGGTAAGCATTGTTGTAGACATCTATCTTTTCTCGTGATTTAGTGAAGATATTCACCAATATATCCGGATTGTCGGAGGCGACCATTCCTTTCGCGTTCAACTCTTTTTCAATGGCCCTTAAAATTCTTCTTTTGTCGAGATCAGAAATCTCAACCTTGTCAATTCCCTTTTTATAGAAGGCATAGGTTTTGTAATTCGAAAAATCTGTATTCTTATCATAATCCGAATAGACATCAACCGTGGAACAAGATAATAATATTGAAAACAGAAGCACGAAGGCGGGAAAGTAAAATTTCATCATCTTAAGGGATTAAAAATATAATAAATATAGTATCAAGAATCGTACCAATTCAATGAATTCATTGTTTGGTGAAGGAATGATAAAAAATCAACTATCTATATGACAATTAGTTAGCTTAAAAAATAATAAAAACTGATCAAATATTCCTTTTCGGATCGAAGCCGTAAGGGCAATGACGGCAATTGTTTTTACAGCAATAGCCCCTTTTTAGGTGGTAGGTTTCTGTAAAAACCTTGTAGCCCTCCTCACTGTAATAAAAATCTTCCGGTTCTAGTTTATTATTGTTAAATTGCATACTTGTAATTACGGTTGTTTTCCTGTTTCATTCATGTTGCTCACCACCCCATTTATTTTTTTCTCAGGTTTCAATGCCCTGGCTGTATGGCCCTTTATTTTTTTAAAGGAAAGAAATTTAAAAAATGATCCGGTTCTGATCAATCATGAAAGGATTCATTTGAAACAGCAAAGGGAAATGCTTTGGATATTCTTTTTTCTTTTTTACTTGGTTGAATTTCTCGCAAAAATAATCATTTATAAAGAACCGAAACTGGCTTATCGAAATATTAGTTTTGAAAGGGAGGCTTATGCCATGGAGCGAGATTTGAATTTTACTGAAAGGAAATCAAAATGGAGTTTTGTAAAATACCTTTATGATGGATAGGGTCGCAAGTAGAAATCAAGATATCGTTTTAAGGGAATTGAAAGGTTCTGGCATCACACTTAGAATGAAGAGAGAAGATGAGTTGCATCCCTTCATATCAGGGAACAAATTCAGAAAACTCAAATACAACCTTGTCCGTGCTCGAGAGGAGGGAGCCCTTACCCTTCTTAGCTTTGGAGGTGCCTATTCAAATCATATTTCAGCCTTGTCTTATGCAGCTAAAAAATATGGGTTCCGCGCTGTCGGGATCATCCGGGGCGAGGAGCTGGGTACAGATCTTGAAGAGACCCTAAGGAAAAATCCTACTTTACGATTTGCTTTTGAAAACGGAATGCGCTTTAAATTTATTTCAAGAGCGCAGTATCGTGATAAGGAGGATCAACATTTTGTAGAAGCCTTAAAGGAAGAATTTGGTCATTTTTATTTGGTTCCTGAAGGAGGGACGAATGCATTGGCCGTCAGAGGCTGTGAGGAAATACTGACCCCAGGGGATGCACAATATGACTTCATTTGCGTTGCCGTGGGTACGGGAGGAACCATGGCGGGTTTGATCAATTCCTCAAAAGAACAGCAGCAGGTACTGGGTTTTCCAAGCCTTAAAGGTGATTTTTTAACAGCGGAAATCAGGAAACACACAATACAAAAAGACAACTGGAGTTTAATAAATGGGTATCATTTTGGCGGATATGCAAAAATCAATAAAAATTTGATTAGTTTTATCAACGATTTTTACCATCAAACTACCATACCTCTGGATCCTGTCTATACCGGTAAAATGATGTTTGGCATCATTGACATGATCCAAAAGAATTATTTTAGGAAAAACAGTAAAATACTGGCTGTTCATACCGGTGGACTGCAAGGCATAAAAGGGATGAATGACTTTCTGATGAAAAAGAATTTGCCCCTGATTAACATTTGAATTATATGATAAGGAATTTGATATTCGGTCTGTTGACCATTTTACTGCTGAGTTGCGGATCGAACCGCACATCTGCCCGTTTGTCAAAACAGGAAGAGGAAGCGGCCAAAGAAAGGTACTTGTATGCTCAAAGCGATGCCATTTTTGATCAATACAAAAAGAAAAATGAAAATGTTGCCAACAGTTTTACCGTTGATTATATTGGGAAGTATAAGAATATTGCCATTGATAAAATGGTAGAATACAATATTCCTGCAAGTATAACCCTTGCACAGGGAATTTTGGAGTCGGGTAACGGATTGAGCACCCTGGCAAAAAAATCCAACAATCATTTCGGCATCAAATGTCATTCAGGATGGAAGGGCAAAAAGGTATACCACGATGATGACAAAAGAAATGAATGCTTCAGGAAATATGCGAATCCAGAGGGCTCTTTTAATGACCACTCACTTTTTTTAACCTCCAGGGGACGTTATGAGTTCTTGTTTGATCTGAATCCGGATGATTATAAAGGATGGGCCAAGGGGCTTAAAAAAGCAGGATATGCCACTGATAGAAAATATCCGAAGAAACTGATTTCTTTTATTGAAAACTTTGAACTGTATCAGTACGATGCATTGGTTCTCGATGAAAAGGGATACAAGCGGATGAGTAATAATACCAGCATTGCAGATCACAAAAGTAAGGCATCCTATATCGTCGTTATTAAGGGAGATACACTTTATTCCATAGCCCGAAATAATAATCTTTCGGTAGCGGACCTGAAAAGGATGAACGATCTCAATTCTAACCAAATCAGTATCGGACAAAAATTAATTGTTTCAGAATAAAAAAACTGCCCTTTTTTGGGGCAGTTTCTAGTTCAAATTTAATTTATTTTCGCGGTTTCATAGGTTTTTCACCTTTTTGGTGATGCGGACCTCTTCGCTCGGGGGATCGATGCATTTTATTTCCGGCTGATTTTTTCCATAATTCATATTGATCATCATTCAGAATTTTTTTGACTTCTTTCTGATATGCCAATTGGGAGTCAAGTTTGCTGTTCATTCTGTTGAATTTATCAGTAGGGCTCAATGTTTCAGTGTTCTGTGCTTTGAATTCAGCCATTTTTTTCTCTTTCTCCATGGCCCATTTTTTATTGACTTCCAACATTTGTTTCATTTGGTTATCATTGAGATCCAGGTGAATCGCCATTTTTTTTGTTTTCAGAATAACCTTTTGTTCCGTGGTCAGTTCACTTTCAGCCTTATTGTAATTTTTACCTTTTTGTCCGAAGGCCGTCATTGTTGATGCGATCAAAATGATCATCAGTATTTTTTTCATGATATTCGATTTAAATGTTTATCCTTTGACCTGCCACCATGCCTTAGGTTTAAAACAAGAATACCAATCTTTTGTTAAAATTTACAAAAGACTTTCGTTTGAGATGCGCTGCGATTTACATACCTTTGGTCTGAAGGTGCGGTAATAAAAAGATTTTTCGGGCTGTTATAAGAAAAAATATTCCGGCGCGGAGGATAAAAATAAATCAATTTTTATGAA
Organism: Flavobacteriaceae bacterium; assembly: GCA_024644745.1. Classification (GTDB taxonomy): domain Bacteria; phylum Bacteroidota; class Bacteroidia; order Flavobacteriales; family Flavobacteriaceae; genus Lutimonas. The sequence goes on along the minus strand of JAHEHF010000017.1, from coordinate 3,796 downwards.
AATATTATTAAGGATAACGCTGGCAATATTATTGGCGAGCACAGTGGCCTCATGTGCCAAAAAGGAAAAGATTGTCCCAAAGAAACCCAATATTTTGTTTATCATGTCTGATGATCATGCTTATCAGGCGATCAGCGCTTATAGCAATCACCTGATCAAAACACCAAATATTGACAGAATAGCCAATGAAGGCTTACTTTTTACCAATGCCTGTGTCACCAATTCCATTTGTGCCCCGTCAAGAGCAACGATCCTGACTGGAAAACATACGCATATCAACGGGAAAATTGATAACAACATGCCTTTTGATACGACCCAGATAACTTTCCCCCAGCTTTTTAAAAAAGCGGGTTATCAAACAGCGATGTTTGGCAAATTACATTTTGGCAATAAGCCCAAAGGTGTTGATGAATTTATGATTCTTCCAGGACAGGGGCACTATATCAATCCTGATTTTATTACTCCCCGGGGTGATACAACCATTACCGGTTATGTTACGGATATCATCACTGATCTGACCCTGGGTTGGCTAAAGGAAAAAAGAGACAAGGAAAAACCCTTCCTGATGATGTACCTTCATAAAGCTCCGCACAGACCATGGTGGCCCAGCCCTGAGAAGTTTGCTGAATTCACAAAAAAAACGTTTCCGGAGCCCGCGTCTTTATTTGATGATTACAGCAACAGGGGAACCGCAGCCAAAACTGCTGAAATGAATTTATACCAGCACATGATGTATAATCATGACAGTAAGGTAAGGCCTGAAACCATTCAAGCTATGGGCTTGGTTGAACCCGAAGTGGTAGAATTTAAAAATGGCTTTTACGGACCCTACGGTAGGGCTAATGCGGATCAAAAAAAGCAATATGACCTTGTATTGGATGAGATCAATAAGGATTTTATGGACCATTGGCCTTCCATGAACTATGAAGAGAAGATGCGTTGGAAATTTCAAAGATACATGCAGGATTATCTTGGGACCATTTCATCGGTTGATGACAACGTAGGAAGGGTACTAGACTATCTTGATGAGAGCGGCCTTGCCGAGAATACAGTGGTGGTCTATACTTCAGATCAGGGCTTTTATTTAGGGGAGCACGGTTGGTTCGACAAACGATTCATCTATGACGAATCATTTAAAACACCTTTGCTGATACGCTGGCCCAACCAGATCAAACCGGGAACTACCAACGACGAAATGGTTCAAAACCTTGATTTTGCGCAAACCTTTCTCGATATTGCAGGGATCAGTGCTCCCGGGGATATGCAGGGAGAAAGCCTCTTGCCTTTGCTTCAAGGTAATTCAGAGGCCTGGAACAGGGATGCCGTTTATTATCACTATTACGAATACCCTTCGGTGCATATGGTAAAAAGACACTATGGTATTGTCACCAAGAAATTTAAATTGGTGCACTTTTATTATGATGTTGACGAATGGGAGCTGTATGACAGGGTCAAAGATCCCCAGGAAATGAATAATGTTTATGATGACCCTGAGTATGCCGATGTGGTCAGGGAGCTGCATGAACAACTCGAGGAGCTGCGAATCAAATACAAGGATTCAAAGGAACTGGATCAAAAATATATAGACCTTTATAAAAAGTAAAAATATCCAGGTCAGCATTTGAAATCTTGATTTTATTCTTGAATTAATTTGGTAACTATTGCTAGGGCGATCCAGTAGCTTAACCAAGTTGGTTTGTTTTATGTATTAATTCCGTTTTCAAATTCTAATTTTCCGTTCAGTGAAGGATTGAAGTTACGGCTCAAAGTGTTAGTGTATGGTTAGGCACGTAATTGAGCAAATGAAATCCAATTTGAATATCCTTTCGTAATTCCGTAAGTAGGCTAGACTCAACCAATCAATTATGTATGTTGTTGGCAATAGTTTTATTTCCTCTAGTCATTCTCCAGCAATTCGTCTAAGGCCTTTTTCGACCCTTCACTGCCTAATTCTACGGCTTTCGTATAGCTCTTTATTGCTTTTTCTTTTTGGTTATATTTTAAGTATGCTTCACCAAGGGAATCCCACAGATTACCATCTTCAGGAAATAATTTCACATTGAGTTTAAACAATTCTAACGCCCAATCAGGTTTATCTTCTTTTTTCAATCTACTATAACCTAGTTGGTTGAGTATTGTATGATCGTTAAATTCACTTTTAAGTTCCTTCTTTAAAAAATCAGGTAATTTTTCCGCATTTATAGAGGGATTTGCTTTCATAAATTCATGAATTAATTCATAAATGTTTTTGGAAATTGGCAAAGGGTTATAATTTTTATCAAAAATCATTTTGCTTATTTCTCTTGCAACATATTCTGATTCAATTCCTAAAAAAGCATTTGTTATATATATCACAACTACATCGTCATCTATATATCTAACAAAATCTGCAAAATACAATCCATTACTGCCATTATGCGCAACGATTTTAGTGTCTCTATTGCTTTTAGATATTGCCCAACCATAGCCATAATACGATGTCATTTTGTCGTTTTCGGCTACATGGGAAGTTTCTTGGGATGCCCTAGTGTTTGATGTTAAAACTACATTGTTTTTTAAAGCAATATGCCATTTATATAAATCCTCAACAGTTGAATGTATGTCACCTTTTCCAATGCTATACCAATGCTTATCATTGTACGGGAGATGTTGTTGCGTTGTTCCCCAATCTTCCCATTTCTCATCAGTTCGGCTATAGTAGTATCCGTGGGCAAGTCTTTCTGTATTAAAATTGATGCTTTTATATCCTGTACTTTTCATTTGAGAAGGTTCAAATAAATAGTCATTTAGAAAAGAACCATACGTTTGCCCTGAAACAGACTCCAGTATGGCAGTGAGCATGATGTAGTTGGCATTTGCATATTGGTGCTTTGTACCAGGTTTTGATTGTAATTCTGATTCAAAAAAATCCTTCAAAAACAGTTTTTTACTTGCCTCATCATATCTAAAACCACCAGTTCTATTAGAAATCCCTGACGTATGAGTTAATAATTGATGAATAGTTATATCCCTTTTGTCAGTTGGTGTCTGAATGAAATATGAGCTAATTTTATCGGATGTTTTAATTTTTCCTTGTTCTACCAGTTTTAAAATAGCTGATGCTGTAAACTGTTTGGTTACTGAACCAATATTAAAAACTGTTGAAGAGGTATTTGGTATTTTATTTTCCCTATCAGCCCACCCATATCCTTTCGATAAAATAATTTCTCCTTTTTTTGAAACCAAAACAGCTCCAGAAAAACCATTTGGTACGCTTAATTCTAAATATGAGTTAATTCTGTTTGAGAGATCTTTATTAGTATTTTGAGAAAAAGAGTTTAACGTTAAAATAGTTAAGAATGCAAAAATTAATGCTTTAATAGATAAATTCATTTTTTAATTGATTAATGTCGAATAAGTCTATTTGTTTTCCATTATGTTACAATTCACTCGAATTATTTCTAAGAGTTGGGCTATTTGTCGTTGTTCGAGTTGGCAATTAACTTTGAAAATATACTCTAAACTGAAAACTTGTGAGGATTCTCAGAATCAGCTCAGGACAATCAATAACTTATAGCCAGTGTTGTGCTTAGTTATTTTCAAACCACAATTCGCAAATGGATTCCAGATGAGTTGAATCAGTTCCACAGCAACCACCAATAATACTTAAATTCGGAAGATGGTTTCTTAAATCACAATAATCGTTAGCTAGTTCTTTTTTATTTCCAATATCTAATGTTTCTGATTCATCAAGTTCTGCGTGACTCTTTTTTGAGGCATTTGCCCTAAGTCCTTTGATTCTTTTTGTCCAAGATTC
>JAHEHF010000109.1 GCA_024644745.1 Flavobacteriaceae bacterium | reverse complement strand
CATGATGAGCTTGTTGATTTGTACATCTATTCTTTCATAGAAGCCCCTGTTGTATTGCTGAAGTCTTTTTTTGTCCATTTTATATATCTCCAATTCAATTATCTTGTTGGATTCTCTGACGATGAATGATGATATTTGATATTGATAGCGGTTATTTTTAAGGGTGAGGCCCACCTTGCATTCAACAGTCTTTTGTAATTCTTTGAAATCATTCGGACCCCAAAGGGCTTTGAAAGCATAGTTTCCGGAAATAAACTGATGGGTATCATCAAGCGGTTTATTGACCTCTATGGGTATCTTGTTTTTTTCAAACCATTTTAGGGACTTCTCCTGAAGGTCTATTTTTGAAATTCCTGGAACTTCCAGGACATTTTTATAAACAACCTCTTTTTTTGCCAGGGGTAAAACATCCAAAAGCATTTCCTGACCACTAATATGCAATGTCAGCATAACAAGAAGAAGAGGAATTGATTTCATAGCTTGAGTTTAAAGTCTGATCACCGGATGCCGGCCTCTTACAAATTTAATAAAAACACATGAATTTTTAGGTTTTAGACGAATTCCCGGAAATTTAAAATAGCATATATTTGCTCTTGATACCTGTATGGAAAAGGATGACAGAAGCCACTTATCATAAATATATGCTGAATTTTAAGGTTCCCGGAGGCACCTCAAGAGGAGTATTAAAGCAAAAGGAGACCTATTTTTTAAAATTAAAAAATGAACTGGGTTTGGGCATTGGTGAGTGTGCCTTGTTTAAAGGCCTGAGTCATGATGACCGACCTGATTACGAAGAAAAACTGCAATGGCTCTGTGATCATATTGAGGAGGACCCTGAGATGCTATTGGAAGAATTAAGCGATTTTCCTTCCATACAGTTTGGTCTGGAACAGGCCCTTTTGTCATTGCGTTCTGTTGACATCTTCGAATTGTTTCCTTCGGCATTTAGCAGGGGAGATGATAAGATTCCCATCAACGGGCTGATATGGATGGGAACTGAGGATTTTATGATGCAGCAGATCAGAAATAAACTAAGCGAGGGGTTTACCACCTTAAAAATGAAGATCGGTGCACTCAGTTTTGATACAGAATTAAGAATTTTGAATTTTATACGCAGCCGTTTCGGTCCTGATGATCTCGAACTAAGGGTTGATGCCAATGGTGCCTTTGAAGCAGGGGAGGCCATGGAAAAATTGAAAAAACTTTCCATATATGACATACATTCCATTGAACAACCTGTGAAGGCGGGTCAGTGGGAGGATATGGCCCGATTGTGTGAGCTAAGTCCGATTCCTGTGGCCCTGGATGAGGAATTGATCGGAATCACTGATGTTGATGCAAAAAAAATACTCTTGCAAACCATTAATCCCCAGTACATTATTTTAAAACCCAGTTTGACAGGAGGCATTAAAGGAACTAAAGAATGGATTGCCCTGGCCGAAAAATGTGGCATCAGGTGGTGGATTACTTCTGCACTGGAAAGCAATATAGGCTTGAATGCCATCGCACAGTTCACTTATACTTTAAACAACCCTATGCCACAGGGTCTGGGGACCGGCGGATTGTTTACAAATAACCTTGCTTCTCCATTGATGGTCCGCCAGGGTGCACTGCATATGGAAAAAGATGAACAATGGGGTGACCCGAATTTAATTTTCAATCAAACATATTAATTTGAAATAATGGGATTTATAGAACAGGCATACAAAGGTAAAAATGAGTGGTGGCGCTATGGGCTGACCTTTATTATTGTTTTTTTGGGATGGCAGTTGCTCGGCGTGCTCCCAATTTTTATTGTCGCCCTTAATGAGAGCCAGGACATGATCGCGCTCATGGAATCATCAGCAAACGCATTTTCTGATTTGGGGATCGATTCAAACCTGTATCTTTTTGCCATGCTCCTGATGTTTGTTTTTGGTTTGTTGTCCTTGCTTTTTGCCGTAAAACGTATCCATTTACGAAGTATTAAAACATTGATAACAAGCAGGTTAAAAGTTGATTGGAAAAGGTATGCTTATGGCTTTGGCTTCTGGTTCCTGGTGTCAGTGGCTTTTTTGATCCTTGATTACCTGCTTTTTCCTGATCATTATGTCTATAATTTAAAACCCCTGCCATTCGCAATACTTCTGCTCATCTCATTTATTTTCATACCCCTGCAGACCAGTTTTGAAGAGCTCTTGTTCAGGGGTTATTTGATGCAGGGTCTGGGTATATGGTTTAAAAATGCATGGGTTCCCCTGGTTTTTACTTCTGTGGCCTTTGGTTTGTTACATGGGTTCAACCCTGAGGTGGATAAATTGGGAAACCTGATCCTGATCTATTATATCGGTACAGGCTTTCTTTTCGGGATCATTACCTTGATGGATGAAGGAACGGAACTTGCATTGGGGATGCACGCTGCAAATAATGTGGTGGCAGCTGTTTTTGTAACGATGAACTGGGCCGCTTTCCAGACTGAAGCCATGTTCAAAGATATTTCAGAGCCTTCTATGGGGATACAGCTGTTTTTGCCTGTATTCATTATTTATCCCCTGGTGATTTTATTTTTGTCAAAAAAATACGGATGGTATAACTGGAAAGAGAAATTATCGGGTAAAATTGTACAACCCAAGGAGGAAAATGCATAGAGATATATTGCATAAGGAATTTAAGTGGAATGGTGTTTCTTTTGAAACAGCTCATGATTTGATTGGCTTTGTGGATGAAAATTTTCCGGAACTTGAAACATTCATTAGGCAATGGTTTGGGAAAAACGGAAAAATTCAAGCGACCACTTCAGGATCTACCGGCCCCCCTAAGACCATTGAACTTGACAGAATACACATGGTCAATTCTGCCAAAGCCACAGGAAAATACTTTGGCCTTGGAGCAGGATCCAGGGCCTTGCTTTGCCTGCCCATGGGTTATATTGCGGGCAGGATGATGTTGGTGCGGGCCATGGTTCTGGGATGGCATCTCGATTCAATTCAACCTGCATCTGATCCGGACCTTCCTGTTGATACATCATATGATTTCTCAGCCATGGTACCCATGCAGCTTTTTCATGTTTGGAACAAATTAGAAAACATCAAAACTTTGATCGTTGGGGGAGGAGCGGTACCGACCTCGCTCATTAAAAAGATCAGGTCCGTTCAAACAAAGATTTTTGCTACCTATGGGATGACGGAAACCATTACCCACGTTGCCCTGAGACCATTGAATGCAGCAGCGGGTTTCTCAGAAAAAAATGATGTGTTCACCGCCCTTCCCGGGGTTCGTTTTGCAGTTGATCAAAGGCAATGCCTGTTGATCCATGCACCCGATATTTCTTATGAAAAGGTAGTCACCAATGATCTGGTGACCTTGTTTTCTGACAGGTCCTTCCAGTGGATCGCAAGGGCCGATCATGTGATCAATTCTGGAGGTGTAAAACTTGTACCTGAGCTCATTGAAAAGAAATATGAAAATCTGATCGAAGAAGATTTCTTTTTTCATGGGATCCGGGATCAGGAACTGGGACAAAAACTTGTGCTGATTGTTCAATCCGATCAGTCCTATGAAGTATTGGAGCGATTTGAAAATTTCCAAAAGCTCAATAAGGGAATCATTTCAAAATTCGAAGTACCCAGGAAAGTCTTTTTTACAAAAAAGTTTGTACAAACCGAAACGGGTAAAACAAACAGAAAGGCTACGCTCCTTCAATTGTTGTCTGAGGACTGAAGCGCTGTTTTCAGAGCAAAATAACTCCTGGCATTTCTGTTAATTTTCTGACATCAATACCCAACTGCCTTTTTCGATGAGCGGGATCGCCTGCTTGAATTTGATCGTTTTTGACTCTCCTGTACTGATATTTTTGATCGTTACTCTTTCGTTTCTGCCAATCTTTCTTTCAGTTCTGACAATGGTCTCTGTCACCTGCTGAGGCTGTGTCTGATTGGTCTGGGTACCCTGCGTCTGGCTCGTAAATTCAGCTTTGCTCAATTGCACTTTTTCCTTTTTCTGCTCCCTGGCCTGTGATACCTGTTGCGGGCTCTGGCTTGGTAATTCTCCTTTGAAAAGGAAAGACAGCACCTCTTTATTTACTTTGTCAAGCATCTGCTTGAACAATTCGAAGGCCTCAAATTTATAGATCAGCAAAGGGTCTTTTTGCTCATAGGTCGCATTCTGAACAGATTGCTTCAGATCATCCATTTTTCTCAAATGGTCCTTCCAGGTATCATCGATGATCGCCAGAGCGATATTCTTTTCAAAATCCTCCACCAGTTTCTGCCCCTGACTTTCATAGGCTTCCTTCAGGTTCGTGACCACCTGCAGGGTTTTGATTCCGTCAGTAAAAGGAACCACGATGCGTTCATAGCGGTCGCCCTGTTTTTCATAGACATCTTTGATCACGGGAAAGGCCGCAATTGCACTTCTTTGGATTTTATCCTGATAGTGTTTGTACACCACATCGAATAATTCTTCAACAAGAACCCTTTCATCTTTTGCTTCAAATTCTTCTTTCGTAAAAGGTGAGGTTGTTGAAGAAAAACGGATCAGTTCAAATTCGAAATTTGAATAATCGTTATTTATTTTGTTGTTGAGCACGATGGAATCACAAATATCATAAACCATGTTCATGATATCCACCTGAAGCCTTTCACCATAAAGAGCGTGCCTTCTTCTTTTATAGATGACCTCTCTTTGGGCATTCATGATATCATCGTATTCCAGCAATCTTTTACGGATGCCAAAATTATTTTCCTCAACTTTCTTTTGGGCACGTTCAATTGATTTTGAGATCATGGAATGCTGGATCACTTCTCCTTCCTTGAGCCCCATCTTATCCATCATTTTGGCAATACGCTCTGATCCGAACAAACGCATCAGGTTGTCCTCCAGAGAAACATAAAACTGTGATGAACCAGGATCACCCTGACGTCCGGCACGCCCCCTGAGCTGTCTGTCTACACGCCTTGAATCATGTCGTTCCGTACCTATGATGGCCAAACCACCTGCATTTTTAACCTGATCAGATAGTTTAATGTCAGTACCCCGGCCCGCCATGTTCGTTGCAATGGTCACGACTCCT
>JAHEHF010000016.1 GCA_024644745.1 Flavobacteriaceae bacterium | reverse complement strand
ACAATGATGCACATATCCTCCTGGTCCTGATGTGTCATGCCGATCTGGAGAAGTATCTTGATGATCTTATAGAAGTAACAAAAGAGCAGCATCCTGAGGAGGTTTTATTTGTAGTCAAGTCAGCGGATGAGCTTGATTGCGGAACTGTTGAGACGATAAAAGATTCAGGTATTTTTTTCGGGCCGGAGGCAAGTGTATTTGATATGGCAAAGTATATGTTCGAAGCAATACTGGATCAACGTTGAAATAATTCATTTTTCGGGAATTAGGATACAGTTACAAGGGTTGATTGTATCATGAGTCTTTCAGATCAAACCTGGCTCAGGAAAAATTGACATGATCAGAGGATTCTGAATTCCATTATATTAATAAAATTAATATGGCGTTTAGTCCCATAAAAATGTAAATTTGCACAAAAATTTAAATTACACATGTTCAACAAATATATCAAACTGGTCATTGCTGCGCTCATTACGGCATGGGCAGTATACGAATTCAGTAAAGGTCATATCATGAATGGAATATCGATTGTTCTGTTGGCCGGAATTTTCGTGTTTTTCTATTTCAAGAATGAAATCCTTTTGCTGACCTTTTTCAAATTGCGAAAACAGGATTTTGCCGGAGGTAACAGGCTTCTCGACAAAATCAAGAACCCTTCGTCGGCACTCACAAAAAAGCAGGAAGGATATTATAATTTTCTCCGAGGGATCATGGTATCACAAACCAATTTGACCCTGGCAGAGAAATATTTTAAAAAAGCCCTGAAAATGGGACTTGCCATGGATCATGACAAAGCCATGGCCAAACTTCAATTGGCGGGAATTGCCATGACCAAGAGGAGAAAAAGAGAGGCGACCACCCTCATTGCTGAGGCTAAAAAACTTGATAAACACGGGATGCTCAAGGAGCAGATCAGCATGGTCAAGCAACAGATGAAAAAGATCTGATCCAAACCTATCTTTTATCTCATGAAAAAGCACTTTATCACTTTAAGCTTGGTTTTTATTATTGGGCAGCTTAGCGCACAGGAAATGATTTTTATGACCTACAATATAAGGTATGCCAATGTCAATGATGGAGACAATCAATGGGAAAATCGCAAGGAATACCTTAGTGATCAGATCGCATTCTATGCGCCCGATGTGATTGGTATTCAGGAGGGCCTGCAACTTCAGGTAAATTATTTGAATGAGCGCTTATCAGATTACGATTTTTTAGGGGTCGGGAGGAATGATGGAAAAAATAAGGGGGAATTCTCTGCCATTTTTTATCACAGGAACAAGCTTGATGTTCTCGAGCAGGATACCTTTTGGCTTTCTGAGCATCCAGAACGGGTTTCTGTGGGCTGGGATGCTGCTATGGAAAGAATATGCACCTATGGCTTGTTTCTCAATAAAAAAACGGGAAAGAAATTCTGGGTATTCAATACACACTTTGATCACATCGGGGTGGTGGCCAGAGAAAAAAGTGCGGCTTTGATCGCTCAGAAGATCAGGGAGATCAATAAGGGTAACTTTCCGGTCATCCTGATGGGAGATTTCAACCTGAATGATCAAAGCAAAGCGATTACTTATTTGTCAGAGGAATTCAATGATTCCCGAATGGCAAGTGAGAGCAGGCCTTTTGGACCTTTCGGGACCTTTACCGGCTTTGCTTTTCAGGAACCTGTCAAGGACAGAATTGATTATATTTTTTGTTCCAAAGAAAACACAAGGGTGAAGAAATACGCTGTTTTGACTGATTCCAGGGATCAGAAATACCCGTCAGATCATTTTCCGGTTCTGGTTCAGGTAGCATTCGATTAGCGCAGGCGACAATTTTACACACTGAGCTTTTTGCCGAGATACATTAATTTATAACCCTTTTCTACCTCTAATGTATCCATTTCAGCCGGAATGATATGGATCTCATTATTGAGATCTTTAATGAAAATGGGGATGGATTTGATCTCTTCTTGTATGGCTTCTATGATTTGATCATAATGTTCAGGCGAATTGATCGTGATTTCATTGATCTGCGGGTAATCTCTTACTACTTCTGATAAATTGATATAGTCATCGGTCTGAGAAAAAAGCCCTTGTTTCGGATTGTTGCTGGGATCTTTCATTTCTTCATCACTGATCAACCTGAAAGCACCCTCCTCACCAAAATTGGCCGTTAATTTATCCAAGGCGTATTCATTGATCGTTGGGCTTCCTGTCAATGCCAGTAAATATCCCACATCACTAAGTTCAATATTCTCAAAGATGGCGTCATCATACAGGTCACATTCCATGGCCTCGAGGCCGGCTTTTTTGGCAATGGCAATGTTGGTCTTGTTACTGTCAATCAACACCACGCGCCTGTTATTGTTTTTCAGGTAGTTTGCAATCAGCCTTGACGGTTTCGAGGCGCCAACGATTAGGATACCTTCTGATTTTTTCAATAGAACTTTCGTAAAAAGTGCCACGATCCTTGCTGTAGTTGCATTGAGCAAAACCGTACCCAGTACGATCATAAATACAAGAGGTGTGATGTAATTTGCATTTTCAACGCCCTGCATGGTCAGTTTCAGACCAAAAAGAGAGGCGATACCTGCAGCAACGATCCCTCTTGGACCTACCCAGCTTATAAATATTTTTTCATTGGTGCTTAAGGAACTATTGGAAGAACATAAGAAAACACCCAAAGGCCTTATAATAAGTACCACAATTCCAAATAGGATCAAGGAATTCCAATTCAAAATCAACTCGAGGTCACTGAAATCTATATTGGCCGACAAAAGGATAAAAAGAATGGAGATCAAAAGGATGCTTATGGTCTCCTTAAAGTACATCAGATCCTTCAAAGCTGCTAACTTCATGTTGCCAAGCACCATTCCCATGATCACAACGGCAAGCAAGCCGCTTTCATGAGCAAACAGGTCTGAGAGTACAAAAACTGTCAGGACCAGGGCCAGCGAAACCACATTTAACAAATAATGTGGAATCCATTTTTGTCTGATCGACCAGGCAAAAGCATATGCCGAGGTGAATCCTATCGAAAACCCGATGACGATGATCTTACCGAATTCAACAGCAGTCTCTTTCGTATATTGAGTTCCATGGCCATCACCAAGGCTGATGAATTCAAAAACCAGTACAGCAACCAGGGCACCAATCGGGTCTATGAGGATGCCTTCCCATTTGAGTATAGTCGAGATATCTTTTTTAAGCGGCAGGTTGCGCAGGATCGGTGTAATAACGGTTGGTCCGGTTACAATGATCAGGGAAGAGAACAAAAATGAAAGGGGCCAGTTGAGCCCGATCACAAAATGTGCAGCTATCGCGGCTGTGATCATGGTAATGAAAGAACCAAGGGTGATGAGCTTATAGATGACGGGTCCGACACTTTTGATCTCCTCTTTCTTTAAGGTAAGTCCTCCTTCAAACAGTATCAGGGCTATTGACAAGGATACAAAATTAAACAAACTTTCACCCGGAAAAAGCCCATGCTCCCCGTTCCAAAGGGGTTCGATCCATTTGTTACCGTCCTCTGAAATCAAGGTTGAGAACGGACCAATGAACAATCCTGTAAGGATCAAAGGAAGAATGGCAGGAATCTTGAATTTCCATGCGACCCATTGTGCCAGGATCCCTAAAATAATAATACCTGCAAGTTCTAACATATATTGCTTGATTGAAGCCCTAAAAATAGTATTTTTCGGCCATTAACAAGGGTATTTTAAGAAAGAGCTATGAAATTTTTAACTGAATAGATTGTTTTGACTTAAATTTGATCATCAATTTACAACCGAATGAAATTTGAATTGTGCACAGATACAATTGAAGGTGCTCTCATTGCAGACCAGTACGGATTTAACAGCATAGAGCTATGCAATGCCCTTTCTGCCGGAGGGCTGACACCCGGTTACGGGCTCATTGAGCAATGTGCAGAGCGCACCGGACTGCAGGTACATGTGATGATCAGGCATAGAGAAGGTGATTTTATATGCCAGGATGAAGATTTGATCATCATGAAAAAGGATATGGATGCCGTAAAACGAGCAGGTGCTTTTGGTGTTGTTTTCGGAATACTCGATTCGGGTCATGAGGTGTCGGAACAGAATATGGAGCTGATGATCCACGCAAAAAATTTGGGTTTGACAACTACTTTTCATCGGGCCTTTGATTTTGTTCAGGATCCGGAAAAGGCTCTGCAAAAAATTATTCATATGGGTTTCGACAGGCTATTGACTTCCGGACTAGCGTTGCGGGCCGAAGAGGGGGTAGACGTTTTAAAAAGGCTTCATATTAAATATGGAAAGGATATTCGAATTATCGCTGCAAGCGGGATTCATTATAAAAATGCCCGGGTAATTGCAAGTTCCGGTATTCAATATCTTCATTTTACCGCAAGAAAACCTGATGGAGAGGTATTAGAACTAGGAATGGGGCAATCCATGTCTACCGATATTAGCAAAATTTCTTCCATATTGAATTGCTTCTGATATTTTGGAGAGAAGCTTGAAGCAGTTATACGCTCAATTTGTCTCAAGATCTGAGAATTTCGTATCATTTTACATTCCGATTATCAGGAATAAAATAAAACTCACGGGTCTTATGAATGGTTGATAAAATAAGGAAGTTCGGCCCATTTGAATTTCAATCTGTGACGGAAAAATACCGATAACCAATTTCGGCGTATCCTTTTTCATCGAATATAATCAAGTCTTTAGTCGCTATTTTTTCATCTTTGGTCGAAAAGTTTATACTATTTTGATATATTTATAACATATTTAAACATTATTAACTCAAAATATTATTATGAAAAAAAGTAGTGGATTATTATTTGTTTTTCTTTTAGTATTGGCCTCATGGAATATGACGGCTCAAGAAAAAACAATAACAGGTACAGTTACTTCACAGACAGATGGCAGTCCTCTTCCGGGTGCTACTGTTGTAGTTGGCACAGATGCCAACAGAGGTGCACTGACTGATTTTGATGGTAAGTATACCATTCAAGCTTCAGTAGGAGAAAGTCTTGTCTTTTCATTTATTGGAATGGAGACAGTAACATTAACGGTTGGAAGTTCCAATGTTATGGACGTTGTGCTGGTAGAAGGCACGGACCAATTAGATGAGGTTGTAATCACGGCATTAGGTATTGAAAAGGAAGTGAAAGCCCTGGGGTATTCCTTGACCGAGCTTGATGGTGACGAAATGACAGCCGTTCCTGAAGTCAATGCAATCAACTCCTTGCAGGGTAAGGTAGCGGGTGTGAATATTACCCGAAATGCTACAGGTGCTGCAGGTTCGAGTAGGGTTGTGATCAGGGGAGCCAGTTCCTTGACTGGTAATAACCAACCACTTTACGTTGTGGATGGTATTCCTATTAGTAACGTTAACAATGGTGCCGCCGGTTTATGGGGTGGTTCAGACGGAGGAGATGGAATTTCAAGTATCAACCCGAATGACATTGAATCTGTCAGTGTTCTTAAAGGTGGTGCTGCATCTGCCTTATACGGATCAAGGGCCTCTAATGGTGTGATCATCGTTACGACCAAATCAGGTAAAGGAAGAGCTGGTTTTGGAGTTGAGTTGAGCTCAAGTTATACCTTTGACAAGGTCAATACTGATTTGCAGGATTATCAAACATCTTACGGACAAGGACTCCGAGGTGAAAAACCCGTAAGTGCTGCGAATGCACAAGAAATGGGTTTGAGCTCATGGGGACCACGATTAGACGGAACCAGTGTTGTACAATGGGATGGGGAGCTAAGACCTTATTCTTATGTAGGAAACAACATGGATCATTTTTACGAAACTGGAAATACCTTTATAAACTCGCTGGCGGTTTCTAATTCTGGTGAAAATTTTACGTTTAGATTTTCTGCCACGGATATGGCCAATGAAGATGTGATGCCTAATGCAGGGCTTGACAGAAATAGTTTCAGTTTGAATGCAACGTCAGTAACAGCTGAAAAATTAACTGTTTCGGTTAACGCTAAATACATTATTGAAAAAGTACAGAACAGACCACGTTTGTCTGATGCTCCGGGTAATGCCAACTTTACAGTGGCAATGCTTTCGCCTAACGTTGATGTGAGGTTTATGGATCCAGGAACGAATGAGGATGGCACAGAAAGAGTTTATTCAAATAATATTTATTCTCAAAACCCTTATTTTGCCGCTTATAACTTTAGAAATGAAGATGTTAAAAACAGGCTCATCGCTTCAGGTAGTTTGAGATATGACATCACAGATAATTTATATGCCTTATACAGGGCTGGTGTTGACCATTATACAATTAAAAGAACAGCTGTAACGCCATATGGTACAGCCTATCAGCCACTTGGTTCTATAGGTGAAACTGAAATCAGGTATACACAGATTGACCAGGATTTTCTTGTAGGTTATGACAATCAGATTACCGACAGGCTTAATGTTTCTGCTTTTGTGGGTGCCAATGGTAACTCAATTGAAGAAGAGACCTTAAGTTTAAATGGAGACAGGTTTATCGTTCCCGGTCTTGAGGACATTGGAAATACAGAAAATGGTTCAAGAAGCAGGTCTTACGGAAAAAGAAAGATTGGTTCTCTTTACGGATCTGCAGAGGTATCCTGGGACAATTGGGCATATTTGACCTTTACGGGAAGAAATGACTGGTTCTCTACCTTATCATTCCCAGGTAAAACGACACCCAATGATGATTTTTATCCTTCTATCAGTGGTTCTGTTATATTCTCCGAATTATTTGATCTGGGAGAAACCATTAACTTTTTGAAACTAAGAGGTGGTTACTCACAAGTAGCCGGTGGTGCTCAACAGCCTTACCAGTTGTCTCTGACCTATTCAATTTTTGGTCAGCAGCACCTGGGTCAGTCTTTGGGTCAGATCAATGGAGGCAATGTGCCAAATGCAAATTTGGTGGCTTATAATAAGGATGAGACTGAAATCGGGGTTGATGCACGCTTTTTCGGTAACAGATTAAGTGTTGATTTCGCTTATTACACCAACCTTACAAAAAATGATATTGTACCGGTTACAACATCTGTTTTTTCAGGTTATGGTTCAGCGCTTGCGAATATTGGTGAAGTAGAAAACAAAGGTATTGAACTTTTGATTTCCGGTACACCAGTGCAAACAGAAAATTTCTATTGGAAATCTAGCTTTAATATTTCTAATAACAAAAGTAAAATTGTAGCAACCAATGATGATGATGCTGAAATTGGTTTGGGCGAACCTCGTACAAGGAACGTTGAGATCAAGCAAATTGTAGGAGAAGAATTTGGAACTATTGTTGGTGTATCTTATGTGAGAGATGACGCAGGAAACATCGTATATGACATTGATGGTGACGGTGTTCCAATTGCTCAACTCGGGCCAAGAAAGATATTAGGTGTAGGCGTTCCTCCAACACAATGGGGTTGGTCAAATACCTTTTCTTGGAGAAACTTGAGTTTGTTCTTTTTGATCGACGGTAAGTCAGGAGGACAGATATTCTCTGGAACAAATTCAACTCTAACAGGTAACGGATTGCATAAAAACACAATTGAAGGAAGAGAATCTGGCTTACAGGTTACAGGTGTTGATGGTTCCGGTGTTGCTTTTAACACTGTAGTGGCTCCTGAGGACCTTTCAACTTATCACGGTAGAATTTCAGGAATCGCTGAAGAATTTGTTTCAGATGCTGATTTTATTAAGTTCAGACAGTTAAGAGTCGGATATGATTTCCCACAGAGCCTGTTGGAAAAAACATTTTTGCAAAATGTAAATGTTTCATTTATAGCGAATAACCTGTTCTATATTTCAAGAAGTGTTGATAATATAGATCCAGAGGCAGCTTATAATGTTGGTAACACGCAAGGACTTGAGTATTTTGGTGTTCCTTCTACTAGAAGTTATGGATTTAATTTAAATGTTAAATTTTAGAAATTAGAATTATGAGAAAAACAATTTATATTTTATTATTTGCACTTGTATTAGGTGCATGTGATGATGGTTTTGACGAATTGAATGTTGATCCGACAAAGCCGACACAATTAGACGTGCGAAACAAACTGACTGCGGTGCAGTTGTTTACTTCAGGAGAACGTTATGAGAACTGGAGAGCAAATTTGATATACAGCTCTACGATGATGCAGCATTTTGCTACAACGGCAGGGTATTGGTCTGGTGACAAATATACCTGGAACAGGGGTTATGCATCTTCTATGATCGATAGAATTTATGGCAATGCCGTAAAGAATATTCAGGATATGATGTTGCAATTGGAAACTGAGGAAGCTTCTCCTCAGATGATGGCTGTTGTAAGAATCCAAAGGGTATTGATTTTCCACAGGTTGACCGATCTTTATGGAGATGTACCTTATAGTGAAGCCGGTAAGGCCGTGATTGATGGTATTCTAACACCTAAATACGATCCTCAAAGTGAGATCTACGCGGATATGTTGAAAGAACTGGAAGAGTCTGTGGCTGTATTGAATTCAGGTGATTCAGGATTTGGAGACGCAGATCTGTTTTTTGGAGGAGACCAGGCTCAATGGAAGAAATTTGGGAATTCACTCATGCTTCGTTTGGCTTTGAGAATGATCAAGGTAGACCCTGCCGGGTCTCAGGCCTGGGCAACTAAGGCGATCAATGGTGGTGTAATGACAAGCAATGATGACATTGCTTATATTCAGCACACTAACGGTCCTGAAGGGATCAACAGAAACGGAAACGGGGAAGTATTTACGGTTGACGGTAGTCCTCGAATCAGTAAGACCTTTAGAGATATTCTGGAAGGTGATCCGAGATTACCCATTTTGGCCGCAAGAAGATCTGACGGCAGCACAAACCCTGATGATTTAATAGGTTTCCCTAACGGGCTTGACCTTAACATGCTGCAGGATATGACCGGAGAAGAAGATACCAATAATTATGCTGAACCGAACAGGTCTATCATCACCGGTGAAGATGCTCCTATGTTCTTTCAAACTTACGCTGAAGTTGAGTTTATGCTGGCAGAAGCCAATATCCGTTGGGGTCTTGCAGGTGATCCTGCGGTTCATTATGCCAACGGAGTCAGAGCAGCAATGAAAATGCTCGAGATTTATGGTCCTGCGGCGGCGATAGCTGATGGTGACATTGACGCTTATTTAGCAGCCCATCCTTATGACGCAGCAAACGGATTAGAGCAGATCAATACGCAATACTGGGTGGCTACGTTCTTAAATGAATATGAGACCTTTGCGAACTGGAGAAGGGTAGGATATCCTGTTTTAGTGCCGGTGAACTATCCTGGTAATGTAACCAACGGAACGATTCCAAGAAGGCTGACTTATGCTTCAAGTGAAGAAAGTAATAACGCTGAAAACCTTGCAGCGGCAGTAGCCAACCAAGGACCAGACGAATTGACAACCAGAGTTTGGTGGGATAAATAAAATAGGTTTTTTGACCTGTTTAGACAATTCCAAATTGTCGAACTATTTGAGTAAATTAGAAAGAGAGAATAATTTTTATTCTCTCTTTTTTTTGTAGTTTTAAATCCTAATAGGATTCAATTTATTTGCAATGAAAAACATCAGTTCCATACTTGTCCTTTTGCTTGGGTTCATGGTTTATGCTCAGGATAATACCACTTTTTCTTTACTGGATTCCAATCAAACAGGAGTGACCTTTAACAATGAGATCGTTGATACGAAAGATCAAAATATTTTGATTTATTCGAATTTTTACGGAGGCGCCGGTGTAGGTGTTGGAGATTTTAACAATGATGGCTTGGTTGACCTTTATTTTGCAGGAAATCTGGTGGGTGACAAATTGTATTTGAACCTTGGAAATTTTAAATTCAAGGATGTTACGGAATCCGCAGGTTTGGACCTTGATGACAGCTGGTCTACGGGTGTTACAGTTGCCGATGTTAATGCAGATGGCCTGCTGGATGTCTATGTGACAAAAGAGTTGTATGATCACCAGCCTGATCGAAGAAAGAACAAGCTTTATATCAACAAGGGCAATGCCGTATTTACTGAAATGGCCTTGCAGTATGGCGTAGCTGATACAGAAAGGTCCAGGCATGCCACTTTTTTTGATTATAATAATGATGGATTTTTGGATCTATTTGTTCTGAATCAGCCTCCAAACCCTGGCAGTTATTCAGAATATTCAGGAAAAAAACTTTTACTGAATAAATATTCATCCCGTTTGTATGAGAGCGTCAACGGAAAGTTTTTTAAAGACGTTACAGAGGCTTCTGGATTAAAAAAAGCCGGATTTCCAAACGGTGTGTCAGCCAGTGATCTGAATAATGACGGCTGGACGGATCTGTATGTAGCCAATGATTTTTATGCACCTGATTTTGTTTATATGAACAACAAGGACGGCACTTTTAGCAATATTGCCGATACGGCCTTAAATCATATGTCGTACTACAGCATGGGTGTTGATATTGCTGATATCAATAATGATGGTTTTCTGGATGTTTTCGTGGTGGACATGGTAGCTGAGGATAATTTCAGGTTAAAGGCGAATATGAGCGGCATGAATCCAAGTTCATTTTGGAAAGTCGTAGACGATGGTGGCCATTACCAGTATATGTTCAATAATTTTCATTTGAACAATGGCAACAATACTTTCAGCGATATAGCCCAGTTGGCGGAAATGGCTGCCACAGATTGGAGTTGGGCCAATTTGATTGCAGATTTTGACAACGATGGGGAAAAGGATGTGTACGTAACCAATGGTTTGCTCAGGGATATAAGAAATACAGATGCTTCTAAAGCTGTTGGAGAATATGTCATCAGCAGTGCTGACAAATGGGTCGCCGAAAATCCAAATGCAGGTGAAGTCACCCTGTGGGATATCCTGGATATTGAAGAGGCTCTGAGCATTTTACCTTCCCAGCCCCTTTCTAATTTTATGTTCAGGAATAAGGGGAACTTTGATTTTGAGCGAGTCACTCAAGCATGGGGGCTGGATCAAAAATCATTTTCAAACGGAGCCGCTTATGCAGATTTAGACAATGATGGTGATTTGGACCTTGTGGTGAATAATATAAACGAAGAGGCATTTATTTATAGAAATAATACGAATCGGAATTTTTTGAGACTGGATCTCAGGAGCAGGGAGCATAAAACGGTTTTAGGGTCTCGGATTCTGCTCACTAATAACGGGAAGCAGCAGGTGCTTGAAACCACGAATGTCAGGGGAATCTATTCTACAAGTGAATCCTTGGCCCACTTTGGTTTAGACCAGGCCAACACCGTCGATGAGATCCGTGTTTTATGGCCCGACAAAACAGAGACAAAATTAACCGATGTCAAAGCCAATCAAAGTTTGATACTTTATATGGAAGATGCCGGGGGGTCTGCTGCTCCTGAGTCGGAAGAGGAACCGCAATTGTTCCGCGACATCACCGATGGTAAAATAATTGATTACAGGCATATCGAAAATGAATTCGACGATTATCAGTACCAGGTATTATTGCCTCATAAATTATCTCAATTCGGACCTGCTTTGGCATCAGCTGACGTGAATGGTGATGGTTTGGAAGATGTATTCATTGGAGCATCCGCTGGGAATACAGCTCAATTGTTTTTACAAATGGATACAGGGAGCTTCGAAACTGTATTCATCCAGGATTTTGAAGCGGACAAGATGAAGGAAGATCTTGACGCCTTGTTTTTTGATGTGGACAATGATGGAGATCAGGATTTGTACGTGGTGAGCGGTGGCAATGAATATGAGAAGAATCATGAGAATTACGGTGACCGTTTGTATATAAATGATGGAAAGGGTGCCTTTACACGATCCCTCAAATCTTTGAAGATACCTGATTTTAGCGGCGGTGTTGTTGTTCCTGCTGACTTTGACGGTGACGGAGACATTGATCTGTTTGTGGGAGGAAGGTTTGTTCCGCGGGAATATCCCATTCCTGCTGACAGTAAGCTTCTGGAGAATGTAAACGGGAAATTGGTCGATACAAGCAATAAAAAAGCAAAAGGGCTCAAGGATCTTGGCCTGGTTACAGATGCCCTCTGGTCTGATTTTGATGGAGATCAGGACCTCGATTTGATCGTGGTTGGTGAATGGATGGCCATAACTGTTTTTGAAAACAGGAATTCAGAATTCTTTAAAGTAGACATCCCGGATTTTAAAAATACTGAGGGTTGGTGGTTTAGTATTGAGCAGGGTGATTTTGACCAGGATGGTGATATGGATTATATTGCCGGGAATTTAGGCTTGAATTATAAGTATAAAACTTCCGTTGAAGCTCCTTTTGACGTCTATTATAGCGATTTTGACGGTAATGGTTCTAGTGATGTGGTCTTGGGATATTACAACTACGGAGAACATTATCCTGTTCGTGGCTTCTCCTGTTCTTCCCAACAGGTTCCGCAGTTGAAATCGGATATCAAGAAGTATGACATTTTTGCGAGTATGGATATAAATGCGGTATATGGGGAAGAAAATTTGGAGGAAGCCTATCATTTTGTTGCCCATACCTTTGCAACCACGTTTATAGAGAACCTCGGAAATAATAAATTTAAGTTGAGCGAATTACCTGTGGAGTCGCAGTTTTCCAGTATCAATGACATGGTGATAGAAGATTTCAATGCTGATGGACATTTGGATGTTCTCATGGTTGGTAATTTGTTTGTTTCTGAAATTGAAACAACCCGAAATGACGCAGGTACCGGACTCGTGATGCTCGGAGACGGAAAGAATAATTTTAAGGCAATATCGCACCGTGAAAGCGGGTTCTTTGCCAGAAATGACGCGAAAAAAGTAAGTCTGGTCACAACGGGGAACAGGAAAATTATATTGGTTGCCAATAATAATGACAGGTTGCAGGTTTTTGAAATGAAAAACTAACCGGGCAGATTTTCAGATGGGATATGATGAATGAAACAAGCAATCTCAGAGGTGACCAAGGGATCATTTATTTAGAATCCGTTTCTTGACCTCCTCAATATAGGTTCTTCCAATGACGTATCTCATGCCTCCAATTTCAGCACTGTTGCCCTCCAGAGAATCTATTTTGTCTATTGAAACGGTATAGGACCTGTTGATCCTGATGAAGTTCTCACTGGGCAATTGCTCTGTGAAACTGCTCAGGGTCTGATGTATGATGTATCTTGCTGAGGTTGTGTTGATTTTCAAATAATCTTTAAGGCTCTCAACAACAAGGATTTCGTCATAAAAAATTTTCTTCAATTTTTTTTTGTCAATTTTGATGAACAGATAAGGGCGTTCAGGATGATGGTGGGCTGCATTCATCAGGTTGTGATACTTCCTGAAAATTTTTGTTGTCGTTTTCATGAACCTTGGCAGGGAAATCGGTTTGACCAAATAATCGAGTACATCCAGTTCGTAGGTTTCAACGGCAAATTCCACGTGTGCAGTGGTCACCACGATCATGGGTTTTTTTTCAAGGCTTTTAATGAAATTAAGTCCGTCCAGCAATGGCATATTGATATCTAAAAAGATCAGATCCACTTCGTGTTCATTTAAATAATTCAATGCATCAAGGGCATTGTTGAAGGTGTCGGCAATGTCAATGTCGCTTACGTGTTCCAAATGACTTTTGATCACATTAATTGCCAAAGGTTCGTCATCGATAATCAAACATTTCAATTTCATTTCACTTTAATTTTCAAGTTGACGGTAAAGATCTTATTTGCATTCATTATTTTCAGGTCGTAATCATTCTCATCATAACCCAGGGATAGTCTTTTCTTTACATTCTCCAGTCCTATCCCTCCTTCTTTTTTATCAAACTGTTGTCTGAAATTTGTCAAAGCAGGCGTCGGATTTGAAATCTTAAAATAAAGGAAATCATCTCTGACTTCAAAGGAAATGTCAATTTTAATTTGACCAATGTTTTTTTTTGCACCGTGTTTGAAGGCATTCTCTACAAATGATAATAAGATCATCGGTGCAATTTTTTTGTTTCGGATATCGCCACTGATATCCATGTTCACCTCAAGAGATTCACCATGCCTGATCCTTTCCAGGTCCAGGTAATTCTGTATGCAAAGAATTTCCTTTTCTATATTTTGGCGCTTCTTTTTAGTTTCATACAGGAGGTAATGCATCAATTCGGACAGTTTTAATATTAATTTTGGTGTTTTATCCGATTTTTCGATCGCCAGGGAATAAATATTGTTCAGGGTGTTAAAAAAGAAGTGGGGGGAAACCTGCATTCGAAGGAACATCAGTTCCGTTTGTAATTGCAATCTTTCCAGGTCGGTCAGCCTCTTTTTTTCTTTGATCCAGTCTGATGTTGTTTTTATGGCGGTTACAAATGCAATGACATACAATTCGCCGATCATCATATCAATGGAATAATTCAGTGTGATTTTGTGAATGATCTCAGGACCTTCAGGCCAGACATTTTTGCTTACCAGGAAGTAGGTAAGGTTGAATTTAACCAGGACCATGATGAACAAAGCAGAGACCAGCATGACGACATAGGTAAGGTACTTTTTTTTATAGACGAAGACCGGCATCAAGACGTAAATATTCAAATAACACAGTATCATGTGGATGGGAAACCCAAGGGAATTGGTTTTTAATGAATATTCGTAATCTCCGAAATAACTGCCCCATCTTAAGGTGTTAAAAATAAAATACAGGCACCAGAAAATTACATGATATCTTAAGGTGACATCGGGTAATTCTCGTGTTGCGCTGTAGGTTTGACTTTTTATGATTGCCATTTTGATTTTTTTGATGAAGTTCAACCCAGTTTATGTGCCATACGTCTAATTTAATTTTTTCTTAGAATTAAATTGCAAATATTTATAAAATCAATTAATCATTTTTATAAAACAGACAATAATGAGATTCAAACAGTCATTATTTTTGGTTGCAGTGGCCATAAGTTTGATCACCTGTAAAGAAGTACCCGACCAAGTTCAGAATGAAAAAACCTTACCCGGTCAATATGTTGATCCGTTTATTGGTACGGGCGGACATGGTCATACTTATCCAGGTGCTACCGTGCCTTTTGGCATGCTGCAGGTAAGTCCTGATAACGGTATCTCAGAGTGGGACTGGTGTTCGGGTTACCATTACTCAGATTCGATTACAATTGGTTTCAGCCATTTGCATTTAAGTGGAACAGGAATTGGTGATCTCAATGATATTCGACTGATGCCCATCAATAAAAAGGTTGATTTGAGTGAACCTGCCGGGAATCGTGATGAGTTGCCTTATAAATCTTCTTACACCCATGAAGAGGAAATGGCCACCCCAGGTTATTACAAAGTGTTTTTAAAGGACCATCAAATTCTGGCTGAACTCACGGCTGACAAGCGAACGGGTTTTCACAAGTATACCTATCGGGAAAATGACGTGCAATCTGTGGTCATGGACCTCGGATTTGCCATCAACTGGGACAAACCTACCGAAACTCAAATTAAAATTGTTGACAAAAATACTGTTGTGGGATACAGGCACAGCACAGGTTGGGCCAAAAATCAAAAAGTTTTCTTTGCCATCGAATTTTCCAAATCCATTGAAAATTATGACCTGGTTGCAGATGGTACATATATAGAGAAAACCAATCTTGTAAGGGGTGAAAAAACGGCAGTGCAATTGTACTTTAACAAAGGAAGCTCTATGGAATTGAAGGTAAAGGTGGGCCTTTCTTCAGTGAGCATTGAGAATGCAAGGCTGAACATGAAGGAACACGAGAACACCTTTGACTTTAAAAAGGTTAAAAATCTGGCAGCAGAGGCCTGGGATGTCAATCTTTCAGGAATTGAAGTAGAATCTGAAAATGATACCCTGAAGGAAATTTTCTATTCGGCACTGTACCACACACAACTGGCACCGGTGGCTTTCAGTGACGTGAACCATCAATTCAGGCTTGAAAATGACAGTATTGCCACTGCCTCCGATTTCATGGCCTATTCCACCTTGTCTTTATGGGATACCTTCAGGACAGAGCATCCCCTGTTAACCCTTACGGATCCATCCATGGTTTCGGATATCATCAATACGATGCTGGTATATTATGACAATAGCGGGATTCTCCCGGTATGGACACTTTACGGCAATGAAACCTATACAATGACGGGCTATCATGCCATTCCGGTTATCGCGGAAGCCTATAGAAAAGGGATCAAAGGCTTTGACGCGGAAAAGGCCTATGCGGCAATGAAAGCTACGATGATGCAGGACAAGCGCGGGCTGGATCTCTATAAAAAATACGGCTATGTGCCCTATGACCTCCTGGATGAATCAGTGACCATTACCCTCGAGTTTGCCTATGATGACTGGTGTGTGGCTCAAATGGCAAAGGCCTTGGGTAAAACAGAAGATTATGAGTATTTTTCAAAAAGGTCCAGAGCCTATACATATTTATTTGACAAGAATACCGGCTTTATGAGGGGCAAAGCTCAGGACGGTAAGTCCTGGCACGAGCCTTTTGACCCTAAGTTTTCATCGCACAGGGTGCATGCGGATTACACTGAAGGCAACGCCTGGCAGCACAGCTGGTTTGTTTTGCACGATGTTGAAAATCTGATCAAGATGCACGGGGGCACGGAAGCGTTTAACAGTAAACTAGAGCAATTGTTCACCGAATCATCTGAGATCACAGGAGACAATGTCTCAGTAGATATTTCAGGATTGATCGGTCAATACGCCCATGGCAATGAACCCAGCCACCATATTGCCTACATGTTTAACTATTCGGGTCAGCCCTGGAGAACGCAATACTGGGTGAGGGAAATATTAAAGACCCAGTATAAAACAGGGCCTGAAGGCTTGAGCGGCAACGAGGATTGCGGTCAAATGTCTGCATGGTATGTGATGAGTGCAATGGGAATTTACCCGTACAACCCGGCCTCAGGCATTTACCAGATTGGAAGCCCGATTTTTAAAAGAAGCAGCATAAGAATTTCTGAAGACAAGACCTTTGATATTGTCGCACAAGAGACTTCTGACAAGAACATCTACATACAATCTGCAAGGCTCAATGGGAAAGAAATCAACAAAACAACTTTGACCCATGAAGAAATAATTCAGGGAGGGCTCCTGGAAGTAACCATGGGACCTGAACCCAATAAGAACTGGGGGACGCTGAATTAAATAGCAGATATGAACACAATTGATGTATCCATTATTCTGATATACGTGGTGCTCACTCTGGTGGTGGGGACCTGGGTATCGAAAAAAGCTTCCAAAGGGCTTGATTCTTACTTTTTGGGAGGGAACGAAATCAAATGGTATTTCCTGGGTTTGAGCAACGGTTCAGGAATGTTTGATGTGTCAGGGACGGCCTGGATGGTGGGTATCCTGTTTTTGTACGGGGTAAAAAGTTTTATGTTCATGTGGTTATGGCCCATCTGGAACCAGATATTTGTGATGATGTTTTTGGCTGTTTGGATACGAAGGTCAAATATCATGACGGGATCAGAATGGATTCTCACTCGCTTTGGTGATGACAGGTCGGGAAGGGCCTCACACATTATTGTGGCTGTATTTGCCATTATTGCTGCCATTGGTTTTATTGCCTACTTCTTTGAAGGGGTTGGAAAGTTCATGACCATTATCTTACCCTGGGACATGGCACTCAACATGGGCAGCTTTCAGCTGCTCTCCTCAGACCAGAGTTACGGATTGATCATTATTGTGCTTACCACGTTTTATACAGTAAAAGGGGGGATGTTCTCGGTAGTGGCCACAGAAGTTTTGCAATATGGTATCATGGTCATTGCCGGAATCCTGGTTGCCGTCTATGCTTATGTGTCGATCAGTGATGCCCAGTTGAGCAGTATCATTTCAGAGGAATGGAGGAATGTTTTTTTTAGTGCAGAACTGGGAACCCACTGGGGTGATGATTTTAAAGCCTTCAATGAACTGATAGACTCAGAAGGCTACAAAATGTTCGGAGCCTTTATTGGCATGACCTTATTCAAAGGTTTTTTTGCAAGTGTTGCGGGGCCTACCCCGAGTTTTGACCTGCAGAGAATTCTCTCTACAAAAACGGTGAAGGAAGCTGCCTATATGAGTGGTTTTACCAATCTTATCCTTTTTATTCCCAGGTATTTTTTGATTGCCGGTATCGTCGTGATCGCCCTGGTCATGATTGGGCCTGAGATGGCAGCTGATCCTAATCTCAATGGAAGGGATCTCGAAGTTCTGTTGCCCAAGGTAATTAATTTTCATATTCCTGTAGGGATCAAAGGATTGTTGCTTGCCGGGCTATTAGCCGCCTTTATGTCAACTTTCTCGGCTTTTGTCAACGCAGGCCCTGCCTATATAGTCAATGATATTTATAAAAAGTATTTCAAACCTGAAGCGAGCAGCAGGCATTATGTTAAGGCAAGTCATATCGCCTCTTTTCTGGTGGTAGCCCTTGGGGTTTTTATGGGGTTCTTCGCCAATTCCATTAATTCCCTTACATTATGGATCACAAGTGCCTTGTTCGGGGGCTATGTTGCTGCGAATTTTCTCAAATGGGTTTGGTGGCGTTTTAATGGATGGGGATATTTTTGGGGTATGGTGGCAGGATTGATCATTGCTACCCTGCAATTTGTTCTTGATCAGAACAAGGAATCCTTCTCCGAAGATTTCATGCTGTACGAATTGACCCAAATGCATGCCATTTATCTGTTTCCGATCATTTTCGGGTTTTCTTTGTTAGGGTCCTTTCTTGGAACCTATTTTGGCAAGCCCACTGATATGGCTGTTTTAAAATCTTTTTACAGAAATGTAAGGCCCTGGGGATGGTGGCGCCCTGTTTATCAGGAGTTGAAAAATGAAGACGAAACAATAACCCAGAACCGGGAATTTGGGATCGACATGATCAACTGTGCCATAGGGATCATCTGGCAGTCGAGCATGATTGTTTTGCCCATATATTTGGTGATCAGGGATTATCCCAAGGCCTTTATCGCATTTGTTGTATTTTTAGTGACCTCGGTCATTTTAAAATATACCTGGCTTGACCGTGTCAATAAAATAGCAAATTGATGTTGAATCCTATCTAAATAATTAAGTTTTGAAAAATATACCCTGGCAGGAAAGACCCGAAAACAGTAAGGAAGTAATGTGGCGCTATTCCATGAACCCCATTATTGAAAGAGATGCCATCCCTAGCTCGAACAGCATTTTTAACAGCGCGGTAGTGGCCTTTGAAGATGGCTTTGCCGGAGTGTTCAGATGCGACAATAAAGCGGTTCAGATGAATATCTTCGCCGGTTTCAGCAAAGATGGTATCCATTGGGACATTGAGCATGATCCGATCGTGATGCAAAAGGGCAACACGGATATGATAGATTCTGATTATAAATATGACCCAAGGGTGGTTTTCATAGAAGACAGATATTGGATCACCTGGTGCAACGGGTATCATGGTCCGACCATCGGAATAGCCTACACCTTTGATTTCAGGGAGTTTTTTCAATGCGAAAATGCATTTTTACCCTTTAACAGAAACGGTGTGTTGTTTCCAAAAAAAATCAATGGAAAATATGCAATGCTCAGTCGGCCCAGTGATAACGGGCATACCCCATTCGGAGATATTTATGTCAGTTTCAGCCCTGATATGAAGTATTGGGGAGAACATCGTGTTGTCATGAAAACAGCTCCTTTTGAAGAAAGTGCCTGGCAATGCACCAAAATTGGAGCCGGCCCCATTCCCATATTAACCAGTGAAGGCTGGCTCATGATTTACCATGGGGTGATCAACACCTGTAATGGATTTCGTTATGCCATGGGGGCCGCATTGCTTGAAGAAAACGCTCCGGAAAAGGTGAGGTACAGAACAAAACCCTATTTGTTGAGCCCTTCTGTAACCTATGAGCAGGTGGGCGATGTGCCCAATGTTATTTTTCCCTGCGCGGCACTGCACGATGAACAAAGTGACCGACTCTCGGTATATTATGGTGCCGCAGATACAGTGGTAGGGCTGGCATTTGGCAAGTTAAGTGAGGTAGTAGAATTTACGATTAACAATAGTTTATAGCATTATGAAAACCTGGATCCTGGTATTGACAGTCATGGTTTGCGGCTTTGCAAAGGCACAATCCAACGAATTAATTGTTCCAAAAACATATGTCGCCCTAAAGGCACAGAAAGAATTGACGATTGACGGAAAGTCAATTGAAAAAGACTGGGAAAAAGCCTCCTGGTCGGATGAATTTATCGACATAGAAGGTGAAAAGATTCCCAAATACAGTACGAGGGTGAAAATGCTTTGGGATGATAACTATTTTTATATTCTGGCCAAAATGAAGGAACCACATGTTTGGGCCAATCTGAAACAAAGAGATACGATCATTTTTTACAATAATGATTTTGAGGTATTTGTCGATCCTGATGGCGATACCCACAATTATTATGAACTGGAAGTCAATGCCCTGAATACAGCATGGGATTTGTTCTTAACGGAACCCTACAGGGGAAGCAATGCCGTTATCAATGATTATGAAATGATCGGTCTAAAATCTGCGATCCATGTTGACGGGACCCTCAATGATTTCAGGGATCAGGATGAAGGATGGACCGTTGAAATTGCCATTCCATGGTCCACTTTTAAATTGGGTTATAACCAGGATGTCGTTCCGGTTGACCAATTCTGGAGGGTTAATTTTTCGAGGGTCAATTGGGAATTTGATATTGTCGATCAGGCTTATGTCAGGAAAAAGGATGAAAATGGCAAATATTTGCCTGAATACAATTGGGTATGGTCACCAACCGGAGTGATCAATATGCACGAGCCTGAAAAATGGGCCTATGTATTTTTCTCCTCGAAGGAACCTGCAGATGTCTCTGAATTTCAAATTAACGAAGATGAAAAGATCAAATGGGAATTGTATGCACTTTACCGGTCTCATTTAAAATATATCGAAAATAACAATGCCCGGGCAGCCAATGTTTCTTCGCTTACCAATGAAAGCATTGAAGTGGAGGGCCAGCCGCTAGAGGTATTCTTGAAAAGTCATGATCTGGGCTGGAACCTGTCGGTAAAGAGTCCTTTTAGCGGAAAAACGCTTATCGTCAGGGAAGATGGAAAATTTCTTTCAAAATGATACCCGGAATCGAATTCCGAATAAAATCCAGAAGGGCAAAAGGTTAAGAAAGCATTAAAGAATAGAAGCAATGTCAAACAGAAGAAAGTTTATTAAAAAGGCAGCTTTGGGAAGTATAGGGCTGAGTACGGCTTATGGAATGGCCCAGGATCTTAGGGATGAAAAAACCCAGGCTAGGGGCAAATCCGAATTGATAGGTACAAAGCCTTTGATCATTTCCACCTGGAACCATGGTATGCCGGCCAATGAAATGGCATGGAAATACCTTCAGGAAGGCAAGTCTGGAATCGAAGCCATTGAGGCGGGGGTTAAAATACCGGAAGGAGATCCCGAGGTAACCACTGTGGGCTATGGTGGCTTTCCTGACCGTGAGGGCAAGGTGACCCTTGATGCATGCATTATGGACCATCAAAGCAATTGTGGTTCGGTATCTTTTCTGCAGGGTATAAAACACCCGATTTCAGTGGCAAAAATGGTCATGCAGGATACACCGCATGTCATGCTCTCGGGAGAGGGTGCCTTGCAGTTTGCTTTGTCTAAAGGTTTTGTCGTTGAAGATCTGCTAACAGATAAAGCTGAGAAAGCTTGGCGGAAATGGATGGAAGCTTCAAAGTACAAACCCGTGATCAATATAGAGAACCACGATACCATCAGTATGCTGCTCATTGACAAGGATGGCAATATTTCAGGGGGTTGCACGACCAGTGGAGCCGCATGGAAGATGCACGGTCGCGTAGGGGATTCTCCCATCATTGGAGCCGGATTGTTTTTGGACAATGAGGTGGGAGCCGCTGCTGCCACAGGTTTAGGCGAGGCCGTTATCAGAACCGCCGGAAGTGCGATGGTGGTCGAATTGATGCGACAGGGCAAGTCACCCCGGGAGGCTTGTAAAGAGATGGTCGAAAGAATCTATGCCAAGCATAAGGGCCACAGGGATATGGAATATTTGCAGGTTGGGTTTATTGCCCTGAATAAAAACGGAGAATATGGCGGATACAGTTTGAGATCTGGCTTCAATTATGCGGTTCACGACCAGCAGGGCGGCAACCGGATGCAGGATGCCGAATTTAAAATGGCCTGGGAAGATTGAGCAGTTTGAAGGCTGAATTTTTATCGTTTTCCTGGACTGACTGTGACACATGAATCAGATCCCGAGTCTGATGGTGGGAAAATGGTTCAGAGGAAATGGATTGTCATTGGTCGAAAAGTTTTGTTTCTTGGTAGGTAACTTTATTATATTCATCAAAATTTGATATCGTGTTAAAAAAGAAATCTTCATATCTTATTTTTTCACTGTACTTTGTTGTACCCTTTGTACTTCTGTTGTCCATAAAATTCGCTTACAGCTATTTCAATGACTCAGGGAACAAGGAATACCAGGCTATGGCGGGAGATCAGAAAAGCATTAAATCAGCAGAGAAACTACCCAAAACCATAGATTATATATTTGATGTGAAACCCATCCTGTCAGACAGGTGTTATTTGTGCCACGGACCTGATGAAGGAACCAGGGAGGCAGGGCTCAGGTTAGACATCAAAGAAAATGCCTTTGCCGCTATAGGGAAGGAACTGGATCGTTACGCGATCGTTCCGGGCAGTACAGAGTCGAGTGAGATGGTATACAGAATTACCCATCCGGACCCTGAGAAAAGAATGCCTCCCATAGAGTCCAATCTCAGTCTCACCGATTATGAAAAACAGGTATTGGTCAAATGGATAGAGCAGGGCGCAGCCTGGAAAGATCACTGGGCATTTGTAGTACCCGAAAAGCCTGGACTGCCTGAATTTGAAGGAGCTGGTCAGGTTTCCAATGAAATAGATCTTTTTATCCATGAGAAATTGAAGCAGAAGGGCCTCCTTCCGAACGAAAAGGCGTCTAAAGAAAAACTCATCAGAAAGGTATATTTCGATCTGATCGGATTGCCTCCTTCTTTGGAAGAAATTGATGCCTTTGTCAATAACACGGATCCAGGAGCATTTGAAATGATCGTTGACAAGCTTTTAGCGGACCCTGCTTATGGTGAAAGAATGGCTTCTGACTGGCTGGATGTTGCTCGATACGCAGATACGCACGGATATCAGGATGATTTGGAAAGGGTGATGTGGCCCTGGAGAGACTGGGTAATAAGTGCCTTTAACCGAAACTTGCCTTATGATGATTTTATCCGATGGCAGTTGGCAGGAGATCTGATTCCCGATGCGAGTTTAGAGCAGATCGTAGCAACTGGGTTTAACAGAAATCATAAAATTACCCAGGAAGGGGGCGTAATTGATGAAGAATACAGGGTTGAATATGTCATGGATCGGACGGTAACCACTTCAAAGGCTCTTTTAGGGTTAACCATGGAGTGCGCACGTTGCCACAATCACAAATATGATCCCATTTCACAGCAGGAATTTTACAGCTTTTATGGGTTTTTCAATCAGCTCGATGAAAAGGGAAGGATTGAATATGATGAGATTCCTGAACCGAATATCAGCATTACACACGAGGTGGTTGAAGAAGCGCTTCCTTTTATACATATGCCTGATTCCATTGAAATGGTCAAACTCATGGTCATGAAGGATGATCCTTCTTTAGAAAGAAAGACCCATGTGCTCAATCGGGGTACCTATGATAATCCTGCCGAAGTTGTTGACCTGGGGACGCCTGCAGCCGTCATGCCTTTTGAGAGTGACTTTGAAAGTAACAGGTTAGGACTGGCAGACTGGTTCTTTGATGAGCAGAACCCGCTCACTGCCAGAGTAGCGGTGAACAGGTTGTGGCAGCAAATGTTTGGTGTTGGAATTGTTCCTTCTTCAGATGATTTCGGCAACCAGGGAAATTTACCGTCGCATCCTGAATTGCTCGACTGGCTGGCTGTGACCTTTAGGGAAGAGGGCTGGGACATCAAAAAAATGTTGAAAAGAATGGCCATGTCTGATACTTACCAGCAAAGTTCAAAAGCAAGTCCTGAATTGTTGGCGGTGGATCCTGATAACCAATGGTACGCCAGAAGCAATAGAGATAAACTAACAGCAGAAATGATAAGAGATAATGCACTGAAAATAAGTGGCTTACTTGTCGAAAAAATTGGAGGCCCCAGTGTAAAACCATACCAGCCTGAAGGCTTGTGGGCCGAGACCACCTCGGGTCAGGGACTGACCAAATACATTCCCGATACAGGAGAGAATTTGCACAGAAGAAGCCTGTATACCTTTTGGAAAAGAACCGTTCCTCCTCCGGCTATGATGACATTTGATGCGGCATCAAGAGACGATTGTACGGTGAGACGTCAAAAGACGAGTACACCATTACAGGCACTTGCCTTACTCAATGACCCGCAACTTACGGAGGCATCCGGGGCCCTTGCAGAAAAGATGTTGCAGGAACCGGAGACGACAGAGAAGGAAAGGGTGATCAGTATGTTCAGAATGATTACTTCAAGAGCCCCCGATAAGGAGGAACTGGATGAACTGATTCTCTTTGTTGATACTTCCATGTCTGATTATCAAAAGCAAAGACAGCAGGATTCTGATCAGTCAAAGGATCCAGAATCAAATTCAGGCCAGTTGTACGCCTACACGGTGCTGGCCAATTTGATATTTAATTTAGATGAAGCACTAATAAAGGGATAATTCTATGGACGAAACATTCAAACATCAAATCAACCAGAACAGAAGGCATTTTTTTAAAAAAGCGGCTCTGGGTATTGGAGGTCTCGCCCTGGCATCTATGATAGATCCTCTTGAAATGTTCTCAAAGTCGTCTTCGATCAACCCGACGGGTCTTGATCTTCCTCATTTTGCGCCTAAAGCCAAAAGGGTGATTTACCTGTTTCAGAGCGGTGGGCCTTCTCAGCTGGAACTGTTTGATTACAAACCCAAATTGAACGAGATGAGGGGTCTTGATCTGCCGGCCTCTGTGAGAATGGGACAACGTTTGACAGGAATGACATCAGGTCAGGAAAAATTCCCCCTGGTGGGCAGTAATTTTAATTTTAAGCAATACGGTGAATCCAGGGCATGGATCAGTGATCTGATGCCTTACACGGCAAAAATTGCGGATGAGTTGTGTTTTATCAAGTCTATGCACACTGAGGCCATCAACCATGATCCGGCCATCACATTTTTTCAGACAGGTTCCCAGCAATCAGGCAGGCCGAGTATAGGCTCCTGGATGAGCTACGGCCTGGGAAGTTTGAATGAAAACTTACCGACTTTTTCAGTTTTATTGTCAAGAGGAACGGGCCGGCCCTTCGGGCAACCCTTGTATTCAAGACTTTGGGGCAATGGTTTTTTGAGTTCTTTGCACCAGGGGGTTCAGTTCCGATCAGGAAAGGACCCGGTTTTGTATTTAAAGGATCCGGAGGGAATGACCAGATCTGAAAGAAGAAAAATGCTGGATTTGCTTAGTGAACTGAATCATAAGCAGGAAGCAGAATTCGGAGATCCTGAGATCAACACCAGGATTGCACAATATGAAATGGCCTACAGGATGCAAACTTCTGTTCCTGAGTCGATGAACATAGACAAAGAACCAGATCATATCATTCAGATGTATGGTGCCAATGCTATGGTCCCCGGTTCATATGCCGCCAATTGTCTTCTGGCAAGAAGGCTGATCGAAAAAGACGTAAGATTCGTACAATTGTATCACATGGGATGGGACCAGCATGAAAACCTTCCCGAGCAAATCGAGAAACAAGCCAAGGATGTCGATCAGGCTACCGCGGCACTGATCATGGATCTCAAGCAAAGAGGATTGCTCGAGGATACCCTGGTGATCTGGGGAGGTGAGTTTGGAAGGACCAACTACAGTCAGGGCACGCTGACCGATATGAACTACGGAAGAGACCATCATCCCAGGTGCTTCACCATGTTTATGGCAGGAGGAGGAGTAAGGCCCGGATTTACTTTTGGAGAAACAGATGAATTCGGATATAACATTGTAAAGGATCCGGTTCATGTGCATGATCTGCAGGCAACTTTACTTCATTTAACAGGAATTGATCACACGAGATTTACGTATAAGCACCAGGGAAGAAGGTACAGACTTACCGACGTTTCCGGAAATGTTATTCACGATGTTTTAGCCTAAAAATTTTATGAGCAGAAGAAATTTTCTTAAACAATCCTCTCTGTTGTCATTGGGTATTCTGTCAGGCCCGATGTACTCAAGTGCTTTTGATCTGGCCTTCAGTAAAGACGTGGTCATCGGGCATAACTCCCACAGGTATAAGGTAGACATGAGCTGGGGCAATTTGGATCCGTCGAAGGTTCCTGTTAAGGATTGTCACGAAATGGTTCAGGATTCCAAAGGAAGGATCGTGATGCTGACGAATCACACAAAGAACAATGTCATTATTTACGATAAATCAGGCAAACTTTTAGAAACCTGGGGAACGGCTTATCCGGGAGGTCACGGATTGACCCTGGTCAAGGAGAATGGAACAGATTTTTTACTGATCACAGATTATGAACGCCATCAGGTGATCAAAACAACCCTCGACGGAAAGGTGGTTTTTGAAATTGATTATCCCGCTGAGACAGGAAAATATGCTTCAAAGGAGGAATTCAAACCTACAGAGACAACAGTGCGGCCTAACGGAGACTTTTATGTAGCTGACGGATATGGGAACCAATATATCATACACTATAATCACAGAGGGGAATTGTTGAATTATTTTGGAGGAAAAGGAACTGCTGATGGCCAATTTCTCAACGCTCATGGTATTTGTCTTGATGACAGAATAGAAGCAGAACCCTGTCTGCTGATTTCGGCCAGAGAATTAAATGTCTTAAAGAGGTTTAGCCTTGAAGGGGAGTACTTATCATCGATTGAAGTGCCTGGGGCCCTTATATGCCGTCCTGTGGTACATAAGGAAGATGTTTATTTTGCCGTGCTTAGATCAAGAGAGTCTTCACACAGTGATTCAGGTTTTTTATTGATCATGGACAAGGATAACCGTGTGGTTTCCTGCCCGGGGGCAACTGCTCCGGATTATCAGCAGGGTGATTTGAAGGAATTGTACCAAAGTATCAGGCTCTTTCAGTATCCGCACGATGTTTGCATAGACGAGGATGACAATATGTACGTGGCCCAGTGGAATTCGGGTCAGACCTATCCAATAAAATTATTCAGGGTATGAAAAGTGTGGTACTATTGATCATAAGCCTGATTCTCGCTTGCTGTAAACCGCATGGCAAGGTTCAGTTTTTGCAGGATAATAAGGTGCAACTGGCAAGTCCGAAACTGACTGCCAGCAATAAAATAATTGATTCGGCAGCCTTGCTTCAAACGGAAATGAAGATGGATGGGGTCACCATATTTTACACAGATGACGGTCAGGAGCCTAACGCGGAGGGCTCTTTTGAGTATAAAAGGCCTATTTCGGTTCTTCGCCCGGGAACTTATAAGTTCAAAGCCTTTCATCCCGAATGGAGGCCAAGTGAAACAGCGGTCATCACTTTTGTTAAAATGGGGCAAACCGTTGATTCTGTAATATGGAGCGAAGCTTTGAATCAAAAATATTCGGGCAAGGGTCAGCGGACCCTGGTCAATCATAAAAAGGCAGGAGTGAATTACTCAGACCAGGAATGGCTGGGTTTTGATGCCCCTTCTGCCATGACTTGCATTTTTGATCGTGTAATGAATATTTCTTCAATCGACATAGGCTATTTAAATCATCCCGGGGCCTGGATTTTCCCTCCAGGTTCGGTTCAAGTTTTTACCTCTGAAGACGGGCATGTTTACCAAGTCCATAGTAAAAATGATTTGCCCCAGCCTCAAGGGATGAACGATGCGGCTCAGCAGACCTATAACATCCCGCTCAATAAAAATGTGAAGTCAATAAAGCTTGTATTTGAAAATGTAGCCCAAATACCCGGCTGGCATGAAGGAAAAGATCAAAAGGGATGGATGTTTATGGACGAAATTATATTTAATAAATGAAAAATATCAATATAAAAAAATCAGGATTGCTGATACTGTTGCTGTTTTGTCAAGGGACTTTGCTTGCGGCAGATGCCAATAGCCCGGATCCGCCAAGAATAGTCATGCTGCTTGGTAGGTTTCATCCTGTTTTACTGCACCTTCCCATCGGGGCACTGATGATCACTTTTTTCCTTGATATTATGGGCCGGATCCGAAAGAATGATGCGAGGGCATCTGTAACCTACGGTCTTGGTTTCTCGGCATTTTTCGCTGTGATTTCGAGCATACTGGGCTATTTTCTTTCTCTGGAGGGAGGTTATGAGGGCGAGACCCTGGATACGCACTTTTGGCTTGGCATCAGTACAGCGGTTCTGACCTCTTTTCTTTTTCTGCTTATCAACCTCGATCAAAAGTGGTCAAGAATGGTTTTTTTTCCCGTGTTCCTGATAACGCTGGTTACCGTGGGTGTTACGGGTCATTTTGGGAGCATGCTGACTCATGGAGATGATTTCCTGACAGAATACATGGTTCCGCCCCCAAAGCAAAGAACCGTTGAAGACGTGGACAGCTTAAAAATTTACGATGATGTCATTGCCAGAATTTTTGATGACAAATGCCTGCAGTGCCATAACCAGACCAAGAGAAAAAACGGACTGTCACTTGTTTCACAGGAAATGATTCTGAAAGGAGGAGACAACGGGGAGGTTGTTTTTAAAAACAGAGCAGATGAAAGTCCTGTTTACAGAAGTGCATTTTTACCTTTGTCTGATGATGCGCATATGCCTCCCAAAGGGAAAAAGCAACTGACCAAAGATGAGCTCTGGCTCATAAAATACTGGATTGATCATGACCTTGAATTTGAGGGTACGGTTTCAGGCCTGCCTGAAAATGATTCCTTACGGGTTTTGTTAAAGGATTATTTGATCTTTGAGCAAAAAAATATTCCCATGGCCTCTGCATCAGCCATAGAAAGCGCCAGGGAATCAGGTTTTAGGGTAAGGAGCCTCGTTCAGGGAAAGGCTGGCTTGAGCCTAAAATTTCTGGAGGCTGATTTTAATGGAGAGGCCCTCGATGCCTTATTGGATCTAAAAAAACAAATTGTGGAACTTGATTTGAGTCATGTTGACCTGAAAGATGAGATGACCACTTCGTTTGGAAAATTCGAGAATCTGGAAAAACTAAGGCTCGACAATACGGGGATCACGGATCAGACCCTTGAACGGTTGCAAAATCTTAAAAGCCTGAAAGTGTTGAATGTTCACAATACCGCCGTGTCTGATGCCGGATTGGAAAATTTGCTCCTCGCTGTGGTTCCGGATCGCATTTTTATATGGAAAACAGAAGTGAGCAAGGATAGGGCAGCGGAACTGGCGGATCAATTCCAAACAGAGATAAGCACAGGAGTCTTTGAAGGCTTCATCGAAAAAGCAGCCTTGAAACCCCCTTTGATCCTGACCGAAGAAAGCCTGTTCACCAATACATTATCCGTAGAGCTCGGAGTTGAAATGAAGGACGCTTTGATCTATTATACCCTTGACGGTACTGAGCCGGATTCGACATCAAATGTGTATCAGGGTCCTTTGAAAATTGATGATGATGCAATGATCAGGGCAAGGGCCTACAAAGATGACTGGTTTCCGAGTGAAGAGCTACAAAGAAATTTTTATAAAATAAAGCACAGGGTAAACGATTACAGCATCGTTGATGAACCCGAGATCAGGTATCCGGGATCCTCCAAACTGTTTGACCTTAAAGAGGGAAGCCTCGCCTTTAAAGAT
The DNA here is from genome assembly GCA_024644745.1 of Flavobacteriaceae bacterium. Taxonomy (GTDB): domain Bacteria; phylum Bacteroidota; class Bacteroidia; order Flavobacteriales; family Flavobacteriaceae; genus Lutimonas. The sequence continues at coordinate 18,142 of JAHEHF010000016.1, read as the reverse complement.
GGCAGGTGGACCGGATTCCTGGGTTATGACCTGAATACCACTGTGGACCTGGGTTCGGAAAAACGCATCGATAAAATATCAATCAACTGCCTCGAAAATGTGGGCAATTGGATCATGTTGCCCACAAGTCTTGAACTTTACGCATCGAGTCAGGAGGACAAAGGCTTTCAAAAAGTCGGGGAATTGGCAATCAAAAGGGAGGATACGGATAACGTTCCTTTTGTAAAAAGATATACCCTGGATATCCCTGAAACCACAAGCAGGTTTTTTAAAATAATTGTAAAAAACCCGGGGGTTCTGCCCCCCTGGCATGATGGGGCCGGGCAGGCCTCATGGATTTTTGTAGACGAAATTATATTATGGTAAAATGAATAGATTAAAATTCCTTTCCGCAGCAATGACGCTGTTGCTGCTTTCATCGATCAATGCCCAAAACCGCGATTTATCAGACGAGAGCCGTCTTGAATGGTTCAGTGATGCCAAGCTCGGTATATTTATTCATTGGGGATATTACGGTGTAAACGGTATCACCGAGTCCTGGTCGATGTATCACAAGCAAATTTCCTATGAAGATTATATGGCGCAGGGAAAGGAATTTACGGCCAGGAACTATGACCCCGAAGCATGGGCGTCATTATTTAAAAAAGCAGGTGCCCGTTATGCTGTTTTAACCACCAAGCATCATGACGGGGTCGCCCTGTGGAATACTGCTTGGAGTCATCTTAACGTGGTTGATAAAACACCGGCAAAAAGAGACCTGGTTGGGCCCTACGTAAAATCATTGAGAAAGGAGGGTCTGAAAGTAGGCCTGTATTATTCATTGTGCGATTGGTCACATCCCGACTATGATGTGGTTTTCCCAAGACCGGATACGAGATCGGACTACCCTCAAAAAGGACAGGAACAACTTTCTGAATGGCAAAGGTTCGTGAAATTTTATAAGGGGCAGCTCAGGGAGCTGAGCGATCTTTTTGATCCTGATCTTTTCTGGTTTGACGGCGACTGGGAAAAGTCAGGTGAACAATGGAGAGCACAGTCGCTCAAAGATTCCTTATTGGCATGGAATCCGGCGGTCATCGTGAATTCCAGACTTAAATCTTACGGAGACTACCGGACTCCCGAACAGGGGATTCCGGTTGTAAGGCCTGAAGGGCCCTGGGAGTTTTGCATGACCATGAATGACAATTGGGGGTATTTTCCCTCAGACAAAAATTACAAGCCTGTGTCACAAATTATCAGAACATTTGTGGAGGTGGTCGCCTCGGGGGGGAATTTACTTTTGAATATAGGTCCCAGACCTGACGGGAGCATTGCAGCAGAGCAGGAAACCCGACTCCTTGAACTGGGTGACTGGATCAAAAAACATGAGACCGCGATTTTTGAGAGCAAGGCAGGATTGCCTTATGGTCATTTTTACGGACCCACCCTGCTCAGCAAAGACAGCAGCAGCATTTATCTGTGCCTTTTTGATGCCCCCAAACATTATATTGCCTTGAAAGGGATTCAAAACAAGGTCAAATCAATCAAAGTGCTTGGTGCAGGTCAGAATCTCGGTTTTGAGCGAAACGGAGGTGCATCCTGGAACAATATTCCAGGAATCCTCCGCATACAGGTGCCTGATATGGAAAACATGGACCCTTATGTCACCGTATTGGAAGTGGCACTGGAGGGTCCTTTACAATTATACCGGGGTCATGGAAATGCTGTTGAACTGAATTAAATTTAACCTATGAGACATTTATTAAAATTAGCTTATCCATTGATGATCCTATTGGCCTTTTCCTGTGAGAAAAGCACAGAGAAGGCTGATGAGACTGTAAAAGAACAAGTCGCGCTTGTCGATTTTGTCAATCCACTGATGGGAACTGACTCTGATTTCAGTTTGTCAAACGGGAATACCTATCCTGCCATTGCCACCCCGTGGGGAATGAATTTCTGGACCCCCATGACTTCAAAAATGGGAGATGGCTGGACCTATAAATACAGAGAAAATAAATTAAGGGGCATCAAGCAAACCCACCAGCCGAGCCCCTGGATCAATGATTACGGAGCTTTTTCCTTTATGCCCGTAACTGGCGATTTAAAGTTTCAGGAGGACGAACGTGCCTCATGGTTCTCGCATAAGGCTGAAACGGTGAAACCATATCTTTACGAGGTTTATCTGGCTGATTATGACGTCAAAGCTGCTGTGGCACCGACAGAAAGAGCCGCTCATTTTAAATTTGTGTTCCCCGAATCAGGATCCTCATTCATTTTACTGGACGCCTTTTTTAAAGGGTCCATGGTTAAAGTCATTCCAGAAGAGAAAAAGATCATCGGTTACAGCAGAAACAACAGCGGCGGGGTTCCAGGTAACTTCCACAATTATTTTGTGGCTGTATTTGACAAGGATTTTGAGGTTCACCATACCTGGGCTGATGGTTGGAATTTATTGGAAAACAAGCTTGAAAGTGAAGGTGATCATGTGGGAGCCATTATTGGGTTTAAAACCCAGAAAGGTGAAACAGTACATGTGAAGGTCGCTTCTTCATTTATCAGCCATGAGCAGGCCATGATCAATCTGGAAAGGGAAATAGGCAGTGATACATTCGATGTGACGAGGGATAAGGCCAGGGATGCCTGGGAGAAAGAACTTTCCAGGATTCAGATTGAAGACGACAACACAGAACACATCAAAACCTTTTATTCCTGTTTGTACAGGGTACTGCTCTTTCCGCGGAAGTTTTATGAATTTGATGCAAACAACGAGATTGTACATTACAGCCCATACAACGGTAAGGTATTGCCGGGCTATATGTTTACGGACAATGGTTTTTGGGACACTTTCAGGGCAGTTTTTCCATTTTTTAACATGATGTATCCCGATTTGAACGGGAAAATAATGAAGGGCCTGGAAAACACTTATAAAGAGTCCGGATGGCTGCCGGAATGGGCCAGTCCGGGACACCGTGACTGCATGATTGGTTCAAATTCGGCACCCATCATCGCCGATGCTTTCCTGAAAGGGGTTGAAGGCATGGATGCAGAATTGTTGCTGGAAGCCTTGCTTAAAAATGCAACGATACACGAAGGCAGGCCGGTGAATTCGGTGGGTCGCGCCGGACTGGAATATTACAATTCCCTGGGCTTTGTGCCCTATGATGTGGGCATCAATGAAAATGCGGCGAGAACCTTGGAGTATGCCTATGCAGATTTTACCATTGCCCAGATGGCAAAAAAAATGAACAAGACAGACTTGGCTGAAACATACTTCAAGAAATCCATGAACTACAAAAATATGTTCGACCCAGAGACCAATCTGATGCGCGGAAAAAACAACGATGGTCATTTTCAAGCCCCTTTCAATCCTCTGAAATGGGGAGATGCCTTTACCGAAGGGAACAGTTTGCACTATACCTGGTCTGTTTTCCACGATGTACAGGGTCTGATCGATCTTATGGGCGGTCCTGATAAATTTGTTGGCAAGCTTGATGAAGTTTTTGAAATGCCGCCTGATTTTGATGCTTCCTATTATGGCTTTACCATTCATGAGATCAGGGAGATGCAAATTGTAAATATGGGGAACTATGCCCATGGCAACCAACCCATTCAGCATATGATCTATTTGTACAATTATGCTGGAGCACCCTATAAAGCACAGGAGAAAATAAGGGATGTGCTGACCAAACTCTACACCCCTGCACCAGATGGTTACTGCGGTGATGAAGATAATGGGCAAACCTCTGCCTGGTATGTATTCAGTGCCCTTGGCTTTTATCCAGTCACTCCTGGCGTTGATCAGTATGTGATCGGGAGCCCGCTGTTCAAGAAGGCAAGTATTGAACTTGAAAACGGTAATATTTTCACCATAACATCAGAAGGTAATGGTGCCGGTAAGCCCTATATTCAAGAAGCCGAACTTAACGGGAACATCTATTCCAATACCTACCTGAGCTACCATGACGTTCAAAAAGGAGGAGGTCTGAAATTTAAAATGGGTGAAGAGCCAAACAGAGAATGGGGCAGTGCCCCAGAGAATGTGCCTTATTCCCTGAGCAAGGAATCCAATAAATGACGTTTTATCGAAATGAAAATGAAACTAATCTTTAAATTATCATGCATCCTGTTCTTGACAGGATTGGTCAACGGACAAGTATGGCTGGTTGATCCACTTGAACCGATTTACCCGGATGTTAATGATGTTGGCAAATACGGTAAGAAATGGGCAGGAGATTACCCATTAGGTGCGGTAGCCGATGTTCACGTATTGGTTAAGTTAAAACCGGGAGAAACCTTCACGGTATCTGCAATGATGGAAGGCAGCCTGCTCAGTCATGAATTCTGGAGCAAGCTGATTGATGTTCCGGTTGAGCAGAATACAGGTGTAGACAGCAGAACTGAACAATTTATAGGAAAGATGAATCCTGATGTGGTGAGAAGGGCTCCATTCAGAATTTTTGAGGTTATTGAGCCCCTTAGTGATGAGCCATTGGTTTCAGAATCAAATTTTACGGCCTTGCGACTTTATATTCCTCCTTCCATGATCGAGCAGGCAGGAACAAAGAGGGTAACCATTCATATAAGGTCGAATAACCTTAATGAAAAAGTCACCTTCGTTCCCAGGTACCATACCATTGAATTACCCGATTTGTCAAAGAGCACATTTTTTTACACAAACTGGTTTAATTTACAAAGGATGGAAGAGGAACACAATCTTCAAAGATGGTCCGAGGAATGGTTCGATATGCTTGGAAAATATGCTCGTTTAATGGCCTATGGTCGTCAAAATTCAATCACGATCCCGAATGAGCTGATTATTTATGAGAATGATGAAATTGTCCTGGATGAAAAAAAGATGATACGGTTTATTAATGTTTTCAGGAATCTGGGCTTCGCCTATTTTGAAGCTCCCCATTTAATGAATCGAGGTGAAAATGATGACTGGGGAGATCCGGAATTAAAAGTTGCCCTGACGAAAAAGGCCTATTATCAGGAGAATGGTAAAGCTGACATAGAACAATTAATGTTATTGATTAAGAATTTTGTACTTGCCAATGATTTAAAGGATAGTTGGTTGCAGCACGTAGCAGATGAGCCTACTTCGGTAAATGCGCAGTGCTATAAAGATGTTGTCAAACAAATCAAAAGCATTTATCCTGAAATAAAAATCATGGAGGCCACCAATGACAGAGATGGACTGACAGGGGCCATAGATATCTGGTGCCCCCTGATCAATGATTTCCAGGAAAATGAATCATTTTTTAGAAAACGAGAAGAACTCGGAGAAAAGGTCCTGGTTTACACTTGTTTGATCCCCGGGGGAAAATGGCTCAACAGAACCCTGGATATGGAGAAGCTACGTCAGGTTTATTTTGGCTGGGGTGCCGCTTTTTACAAGACCAGCGGTTACTTGCACTGGGGGCTGAACCAATACCAGGCGAATCCTTTTGAACAAAGTGTGGTTCACCACCCCGCTCCAGGTGCTGCAGCAAACAATTTTTTACCGGCAGGCGATACACATATCATATATCCCGGCAAAGACAGTCCTTTGTCTTCCATTCGCTTTGAATCACACCGCATGGGATGTGAGGATTTTGACCTGTTGCAATTGCTGAAAAAGGAGGACGAAAAAAAATATGACAAACTGGTCAATACGCTGTTTCGAAGTTATACGGATTATAATTTATCCGTAAAGGACTACAGGAGAACAAAAAGAAAATTATTAAAAAACTTATAGGTTGACTACTTATGCTTAAGACGTTAAAATCTGAAAGATTCGCAAGATTAATGAATTTAGGAATTCTCAATCGCATTGAATTGAGCACGGGATTGAAAATAATTGCATTAATGCTCCTGTTGCATAGTCAAACTGTTGTCGGGCAGGTTCCGGCAAGTTATGTAAACCCTTTCATAGGGACCTCTAATTTTGGAGCAACCTATCCAGGGCCGGTTGCACCGAGAGGCATGGCCAGTATCAGTCCGTTTAATGTTTCAGGTAAACAAAACAGCCTGGAAAAAGACAGCAGGTGGCTTTCTAACCCTTATGTAAAAGAAAATTCATTTTTAACAGGTTTCAGTCACGTGAACCTCAGCGGGGTCGGATGCCCGGAGTTAGGAGTCATATTGCTCATGCCCACTACGGGAGCCCTGGAGACCAACCATTTAAAATATGGTTCAACCTATTCCGATGAGGAAGCCAGCGCAGGATATTACAGTGCCAGAATCAACAAGTATGATGTGCTGGCCGAATTTACGGCCTCTACTCGGGTTGGCGTCAGTAAGTTTACTTTCCCTGAAGGACAGTCCAATATTTTATTGAACCTGGGGCTTGGTTTGACCAATGAGGAAGGAGGGATGATCAATATCGTATCCTCAACAGAGATTGAAGGCATGCGTTCTGTTGGCACCTTCTGTTATAACAGCCCGGAAAGCGCTTATCCCGTATATTTTGTGGCAAGATTTTCGAAGCCTGCAGCTGTCTATGGCGCCTGGAAAAAACCCAGAACCTATGAAGGTACGGAAGCACAGTGGATGGGATACAACGGGAAGACCAGAATCATGGAACCCCCGGCGGGAATGGTCGTGGGTGACAGCATAGGTGCCTATTTTTCTTACAATTTCGAGAAAAAGGAGAATGTTGAAGTGAAAATAGCCGTTTCTTATGTCAGCATAGAGAACGCAAGGGAAAATTTAAATCAAGAGGTGGCAAACAAATCCTTTGAGCAGGTCCATGACGAGACTTTTGAGCATTGGAACCAGTTGCTTTCTCGGATCAATGTAGAAGGAGGGAGCCCTGATCACAAGACGATTTTTTACACGGCTTTGTACCACACCTTGATACACCCCAATATTTTTAACGATGTCAATGGAGAGTTTCGTGAAATCAGAACCGGAAATACTGGTAGTACCACTGGAAGCCGATATACGGTGTTTTCCTTGTGGGACACTTACCGGAACCTTCATCAGTTGATGTCGCTGGTATACCCCCGGCAGCAGTCAGAAATGCTGAAAAGTATGCTTGAGATGTATGATGAAAACGGATGGCTTCCAAAATGGGAACTGAATTCAACCGAAACTTTTACCATGGTGGGTGATCCCGCAGGAATCGTTATTGCAGATTCCTATTTGAAAGGGATCCGTGATTTTGATGTGCACAAATCTTACAGTGCCATACTCAAAAGTGCCGATCAGACCCAAGACAATCCCTTGCGTCCGGGTTTGGATGATTATATAGCGCGTGGCTATCTGACCACAGATCGGGGAGGGTCTGTTTCGACCACACAGGAGTACAATGCGGCAGATTATGCAATTTCACTCCTGGCAGGAGAGCTGGGGCATAAGGATGATCAAAAGCGCTTTTATAAAAGGTCCTTGTCTTACAGAAAATTATTTGATCAGGATCTTAATTTGCTTCGCCCGAGAAATGCAGATGGAGAATGGCATAGCCCGTTTGATCCTTTTGCCGGGGCAAATTTCACAGAAAATGTGGGGTTTATTGAGGGAAATTCCTGGCAGTATTCTTTTATGGTCCTGCACGATATAGAAGGCCTGAAAAAATTGATGGGAGGAGACAAAGCCTTCGTGGAACAACTGCAGAAGGTGTTTGATACGAATCAGTTTGATATGGCCAATGAACCGGATATTGCCTACCCTTTTCTATTTAACTATGTAAAAGGTGCCGAATGGAGAACGCAGAAAAAGGTCCTTGAACTGGTTGATTCGTATTTTCAGAACAAGCCTTCAGGGCTGCCTGGAAATGATGATACCGGGACCATGTCAGCATGGCTGGTCTATGCCATGATGGGATTTTATCCCGTCGTTCCGGGTGAACCGATGTATACCATCAGTACGCCCATGTTCGATCGTGTGACCATCGAACTAGACCCAAAGTATTATCAAAATGGGCAAATCGTCATTGAGCGAACGGGAGATCTGCAGGATCCAATCAAAGAAATTAAAATGGATGGCAAAACCTTGAATGCCTATTTTATTTCACATGAGGATTTAACAAATCATGACAAATTGAATGTTATTACCAAATAATTTAAGAATTTAGCAATTCTGAATTTATTAAAAATAAAAATTTCTGTCATGTTACATTGGCAGGTTTTAAAACTGTATTTATGAAATATTGCTATTTACTGGTTATTTGTCTTGCATTATTATCCAGGCAGGAGACGTTTGCGCAAAATGGTTTGGATTTTAAAATTTTCACTGATGAACCGGTTAATTTTGGGGGCCCTGCAGGGACAGATGCAGAGGTTGAACGTTTTCAGAAAGGAAGAATCGTTTACAAGAAGGTTCAGGTACCTGACTTTCCTGAGGGGACTGATGTTTTGATTAGACTGAAGGTGAGGTCTGATGGAGATCGCTGGGACAAATCAGGGTCTTGTTTTGTGCTGAGTCACCCCGATCAGATCACTATGATCGATGTTTCCAAAGGCGAAAAAAGCTTTCCGTCCAGCTCGAATATTCAGGAGCGTTATCTGGGTGTAAAAGCAACGGACGATTATAAGCCTGCCATAGAATTACTGAGATTCATGACACCATTCGGAGTGGGACATTTCAGCAATGATTTGAACACCCATCGCAAACCCGTCTATATTCCTAAATGGGAGGAAGAAGTGGTGTGGGAGAGCGATATTTCTCACTTGCTCGAGGTCGTTGACAATACTTTCTATGTCGGTGTCTGGATCGATTCCTGGACGGTGGAAGGATATAAGGTGGACCTCAGTCTTCATTATTCAAACCGCCCCAAAAAAGCAGTGCATATCAAACCGCTGGTCAATACGATCAATTACGTTAACGGACAGCCTCTGCCCGATTTTTTTGCAGAAACACCTTTGCAGCATTCATTCAGTTTTGAAAAAAGAGTCAAGAACGTTAAATTGTATTATATCACCACGGGTCATGGTGGACACAGTGGTGGCGACGAGTTTGTCAAAATTAAAAATGCGGTTTGGGTGAATGGAAAGCAGGTTCTTGAAATTGAGCCATGGAGGGATGATTGTGCTTCTTTCAGACGTTTTAATCCCACTTCCGGGGTTTGGCTGAAAAAGGACTCTGCATCCTATATAGATTTCGAGGCCCGGAAATATAAGGTCAAAGAAATAGAAGAACGAATTGCCTCGTCTGATCTTTCGAGGTCCAATTGGTGTCCCGGATCCAAGGTTGAACCCATTGTGATGGATCTTGGAGATCTTGAAGCCGGAGTGCATGATATGAAAATAGAGATTGGAGCCTCAAAGGCCGAGGAAGAAAAATACAATCGCTGGCTTGTTTCGGCTTATCTGACCTACGAAGAATAGTATCACCTAAATACCCCTCATATCATGAATTCTAAAATACCATTTTTAAAAGTTGCAGCCCTTGCTTTTTTGTTCGCATCAACATCCTGCGGCCAGGAGGATTCCCTGAACCTGGTCAAAAACGGTCACAGTGATTTTGTCATTGTTACAGATGAGAATGCCTCAGAAACGCTCAGCCTGGCAGCCGCGGAACTGCAAAAATATATCGAGACCATATCTGCTGTCCGGATACCTGTTTCGAAAGGGGATATCAATGATGGAAAAAAGCCAGTCATCCGCATTGAGAGCCTCAACGACCAAAGTCATAAGATTGAGATCAAGGCTGAAGGAAAAAACCTGGTGATCAGGGGGGGTACTGAGCAGGGAACTCTTTACGCCGTTTATGAATTTCTTGAGCAGTATTTGAATTGTAAATGGTATGCGCCGGGAGCGGAAGAGATTCCTTCATCAGAAATTATAAGTCTTTCGGGAAACCTGAATTATGCCTATACTCCTGAGATTGAAACGCGGACCGTTCATTCACGATTGTTCTATGACAATCCTGGATTCGCAGCAAGGCATAAAGTAACCCCTGAATCTTTTCCTTATTACGTCCCTACAGCCAGGGTGCATACTTTTCACAGGTTTGTTCCAGAAGAAAAATATTATAAGGAACATCCGGAATATTTCGCCTTGAGGGGGGGAAAGCGTCTACCCACCCAGCTTTGTTTAACAAATCCGGATGTGATGAGGATCGTCAAAGATTCAGTAGCCTCTTTTTTTGAGCAATATCCCGATTCAAAAGTAATTTCAGTCAGCCAGAATGATAACCAGCAATACTGTGAGGATGAAAATTGCAAAAGGATCGATGAGAAGGAGGGAGGTCCAACCGGGACCATGATTCATTTCGTGAATGAGATCGCAGCTGAATTCCCCGACAAGGTGATTTCTACCCTGGCTTACCAATATACGCGCAAACCTTCGAAAACGCCACCTGCTGAAAACGTAATGATCACACTCTGTTCTATAGAATGTGACAGAAGTGGTCCTATTGAAGAAAAATGTGAGGAATTTGCAGCAGACCTGAAAGGCTGGAACCAGATTTCTGATCGCATCAGGATCTGGGATTATACCACACAATTCACCAATTTTCTGGCTCCATTTCCAAATATACATACCTTGCAGCCCAACGTAAAATTTTTCAGGGACCACAGTGCAAAATGGGTTTTTGAACAACACAGTAACAATCCGAGTGAACTTTTTGAACTGAGGTCCTATGTGACGGCCAAGCTTTTATGGGAGCCTGACAGGGATATAGAAGAGCTTATTACAGAATTTACCGATGGTTATTACGGCGCAGCCGGACCTTTTGTGAAAATGTACGTTGATCAGATTCATCAGGAAATCGAAAATGATGAGGACTTTTTTTTATTTTTATACGGGGACCCGTCTCAAGCCTTTGCCTCCTTTCTGAGTAAGGACCTTCTTCAGGGTTATGACGATATTTTTAATCAGGCCGAAGCAGCTGTCGGTAACGATGCTGAATTGCTCAGCAGGGTTAAAAGGGCAAGAATCGGGGTTGATTACGCCATCCTGGAAGCCGGTAGAAAAGGTATCTCCGAAAAATATTCCCTGGCCATCAATAATGGAACAGGACAAAAGTCGGTCAATCCCTTTGTTATTGATAAACTGGATAATTTTTCCAGTACCACCAGACAGGGAAATATTGTTTTGATGAATGAGATGGGTTATACAGTGGATGAATACGTGACAAATTACCGAATGGCTCTCAAAGTGGCTCTCAAACCGAACAAGGCCATTGGCAAGGCAGTGGTATTGCATACAAAACCCAAAAAATATGCCAATGAAGATCCCCAGGTTCTGACTGACGGGTCTTTGGGAGGGAACAGTTTTTATTCCAATTGGCTCGGATTTGAAGGTAATGATATGGAAGCTGTCATCGATCTCGGTGAAAATCAGGAGGTGGAATCTGTTTCAACCGCATTTTTGCAGGTCACCAATCATGTTGTATTCTTTCCGACAGCGGTCGAATATTCTTATTCAAATGACAACAAAACTTTTACAACCCTGGGAAGAATCGAAAATGACAGCCCCCTGACCAAAAAGAGCAAGGTTAATGAGATCAGTTATTTTGATCTGAAGTTCGAAAAAGTAAAGGCACGTTACATAAAAATTGTAGCCTTGAGCATGAAGGAACCGCCTTACTGGCATCATGCAGCGGGTACACCATCCTGGATCTTTGCCGATGAAGTGATCATCAACTGACGCCTTGTATGCTTATACGATGATGCTTTTGCCTTTGGCTCCTATGCGTTTAAGATCATCAAAGATGAAATCGATACGTCCTATGTTGACCCCCCAGCAGCCTACCTGATTGATCAGCATATTTTCCTGTTCAAGATTTTTTACAATGCTTGGTTTTTTGAGGAAGGTATGGGTATGGCCACCTATGATCAGGTCGACATTCTTCGTTAGTTTTGCCAGGTTGAGATCGCTGATATGATCCGGATTCTTTTTGTAATAATAGCCGAGGTGAGACAAGCAAATCACCAGGTCACAGCCTTTGTCCACCTTTAGCAATGTGCCCATATCCTGAGTGATTTCAACGGGGTCCAAATAGGAGGTTTCTTTAAATAAAATTGGATCGACAAGTCCATCCAGTTTGATGCCCAGACCAAATACACCAATTTTTATCCCATCGATCGTATAGATTTTATAGGGCTTGGTTTTGCCGTTCATTACGGTGTTTTTAAAGTCATAATTGGCCGTCAGAAATTCAAAATCTGCATGGGGCAGCTGTTTTTCCAGACCATCAATCCCATTGTCGAAGTCATGGTTGCCAATGGTGGCAGCGTTATAGCCCAATTTGCTCATCATTTTGAATTCCAATTCACCCCCGAAATAATTGAAGTAGGGAGTACCCTGAAAGATGTCTCCTGCATCAAAAACCAATGTATTGGGGTTCTCAGAACGAATCTGTTCAATCAGCGTTGCCCTGCGCGCCACCCCTCCCAAATTTGGAAATTTACTGTGGGCGGCACCGAAAGGTTCTATATGGCTGTGCACGTCATTGGTATGCAGAATGGTAATTTTTTTTTCAGTGGGACCCATGCATGATGACACGGACAGTCCTCCCAGCCCTATGAAAGCTCCCGAGGCAATCGTTTCCTTTAAAAAATGTCTTCTTTTCATTGTGATTCGCTGATTTGTATGAATCGACCATCCAGCGATGCCCGCAAAGTGTCAATACTTCTTAAATGGTCGATCAGGGCATCTCTTACTTTATATGAGAGGGGATAAAGGGCAATGGGGTCTTTGAAAAAACTCATATTGTCTCCTCCGTGCTGTAAATAATCATGGGTCAGCACCAGGTATTCCTTTGATTCATCAAATGTTTTTCCCCGAATCTGTATGCGTGATAAATGATCATCGGTCATGGTTAAATTCAGGCCGGAAACCGGATGGGCCTGTTTGCTCTTTTCAAGAAACTGAAAAAGTTCCCGGACCTTTTCGCCGGAAAGCCTAGCAACCACAAGTTTGTTCTCAAAAGGCATGAGTTTAAAAACATGCTCAACCCTAACCTCTCCCTGCGGGATGGCCGTCCTTATTCCTCCGTAATTGAAAAGTGCAAAGTCAATATGTTCCTTTGTCTCTGGAAAAAAGATTTGATCTGCCTTTTCATAGCAAACATCTGCGTAAAAATTCCCCAGGGAACTTTCCAGCTCCGATTCTTCTCTTGACATTGTATTCAAGTTGAAACAGAGTACCTCGTTTATCTTATTTTCAAGTTCTTTATGGTAGGGTTCTATATCTCTGAGAATGTTCTTATCTAATTCTATGTCTTGGGTTATTTCAAGTTGACTTCCCCGGATCATTTTTATCGTATTGTTTTTTTCTTTACAGGAAATGGCGATTTTGTTTAATACTGTCGAAATGATTATTAATACTATAATTTTATATAGTTTTGTGCGCATAATTCTTGTGAATGGGAATATTAAATTTAAAGAAAAAAACTGCCTGTAAATTTATAAAAAATAAGCAGAATCGAGCTCAGGCGGCAAAAATAAATGAGCTAAGCAGCATAGCCAAGGTTGGTGTGCTTGCAGAACTGACTTTGTTTCAAACCTATGATTTCACAAATAGCCTCAGCAATGGACTGGGGATTGAACAGGATGAAATTGTCGTATTTTTATTTGATCGCGACAAGGAAGGAGTGAAACCTGAGAATCATAAAATATGTGACGAAGGATGTTTTGGATTATTCGGTAAGATCAAGTCGCTTTCACTGGACAGGTTTGTCAATAAAAAATTTGATCTGATGATCAATTACTGTGAACCTGATCTGGTATATGCCCAGGTTATCATGCTTCGTTCTCATGCAAGGTTAAAAGCAGGATTTGAGCATGAAAATAATTTTTTCAATGATATCGCAATTAAAACTGCTGGCAATAAAATAGATACTTTTAATACAGAACTCGTTAAATATTTGCAATTACTGAAACTGATCAATTAACAAAAGAAAACATTCAAAAGTCTAATGGAACAATTCAAAGGGACAGGGGTGGCACTGATAACCCCTTTTACAACAGATAAAGCGGTAGATTTCGAGGCGCTGGAGCGTCTGGTGAATTATCAGATTGACAACGGAATTGATTATCTGGTGGTATTGGGCACCACAGGAGAGACCGCCACGCTTTCAAAAGATGAGCAGGAGCAGGTCAGGGCCAAGGTGATTGAGGTCAACAGGGGAAGGTTACCACTTGTCGTTGGGGTTGGAGGAAACAATACCCAGGTGATTACAAATGAATTGCAAACAGGAAATTTTGAAGGATACACTGCTGTCTTGTCGGTTTCTCCATATTATAACAAACCTTCTCAGGAAGGAATTTACCAGCATTTCAAGCAGATTTCAAGGGCCAGTCCCTTGCCGGTAATTCTGTATAACGTGCCTCCGAGAACAGGGAGCAATATGTTGCCTGAAACAGTCTTAAGACTGGCTCATGATTTTGAAAACATTATTGGAATCAAGGAAGCCTCTGGAGATTTTGAGCAGGTCCTCGCATTGATCAAAAACAAGCCTGAAGGATTTTTAGTGATCTCTGGGGAAGACAAGCTTGCCTTGCCGCTGGTACTTGCCGGAGGTGCAGGTGTGGTTTCTGTGATTGGACAGGCCCTGCCGGCGGAATTCAGTGATCTGATACGTCTGGGACTGGAGGGGAGGCCGCGAGAGGCTTTTGAACGATTCTACCCCTTGATGGAAAGTATAGACCTGATCTTCAAGGAAGGCAATCCTTCAGGGGTAAAAGCCATGTTGCACAAGTTAAAAATTTCAGGCCCTGAAGTAAGATTACCTCTTGTGAGAGTTTCGGATGAATTGCAACAAAAAATTAATACCTTTGTAGGTGAATTTAAACAATAAAAAATGGTATCCGATATAATAGAAAAAGCGTTAAATGAACAGATTAGAATTGAAGCTGAATCGTCTCAGGTTTACCTGTCAATGGCCTCATGGGCTGAACTACAGGGATTTGAGGGGGTAGCCTCCTTTATGTATGCACATTCTGACGAAGAAAGAATGCACATGCTCAAATTGGTAAAATTTGTAAATGAGAGAGGTGGGCACGCACAGGTTTCCGCACTGGAGAAACCACCTGTGGAATTTGGTTCGTTCAAAGAGATGTTTCAGACCCTTTTTGATCATGAAGTCATGGTGTCTCAAAAGATCAATGAGCTTGTGGGGATCACGCTTGAGCAAAGAGATTATGCAACCCATAACTTTTTACAGTGGTATGTGGCCGAACAAATTGAGGAGGAGGCGCTTGCCCGAAATATTTTGGATAAAATCAATCTGATAGGTGACGACAAAGGAGGTTTATACCTTTTTGATAATGACGTGAAATTGCTGGTAGGCAATCCTCCGGCTGAATAAATCTTTAATAAATCAAACATTATTATTTGTTAAAAAGCTGCAAAACAAGCTTTTATTGCATGTTTTGTACTTGAGTGTGCCGTGAAAATTTTTTTTCATATTTCCATTTTAAAAGAGTAATTTTGCCAGATGCAAAAATTTAAGAATTTAGCTTTTGTACTTGTAACGGTGGTTTTGATGACCTCGTGCAGTGAATATCAGACCGTATTGAATAAAGGTTTGAATGCTGACAGGTATAAATTGGCGGTGGAGATGTATGAAAAGAAGGAGTATAAGAAGGCGATTACTTTGTTTGAAAAGATCATGGGGCCTTATGCCAATAAGCCACAAATGGAAAGGATACAATTCATGATTTCCGACAGTTATTACCAGACGGAAAATTATAGCATGGCTTCCTATTACTTTACCAGATTTATTACCAATTATCCTCAAAGTACCAAGGTTCAGGAAGCGGCTTATTTGAGTGCGAAAAGTTATTACTTGTCGGCTCCGGTATACAGCAGGGATCAGGAGGATACTTACAAGGCCTTGTCGGCTTATCAGAACTTTATAGACGCCTATCCCAACTCTGAGTTGATAGAAGAGGCGAATAAAGATTATAATGAATTGATAAGGAAACTGGAATTTAAGGATTTTGAAGTGGCCAGACAGTATTACCACACAGAGAATTACAATGCTGCCATTCAGGCCTTTGAAAATTTCAATGAGGATCATTTGGGATCCATATATAAGGAAGACGCTTTGTATTACAGTTTTAAGTCGGCTTATCAATTGGGTATGAAAAGTATACTCAGTAAGAAAGTTGACAGGCTGGACAACGCTATTTTATCCTTTAAAAAGTTTGAAAAAACCTTTCCTGAATCGGATAAACTAAAAGAATTAAGCCAGATGGAAGCCAGACTTCAGGAGGAATTAACAAAAACAAAAGAGCTATTGGCTACAATATCAGAAAATAATTAACGGATGAAAGATTACAAGAACACAAGTGCTCCTGAAAGCACAATAACTTTTGACAAAGTTAAAGTTGAAGAGCCTACACAAAACATTTACAAGGCGATTGCAATCATGTCAAGAAGGGCGGCTCAGGTCAATGAGGATCTGAAAAGTGAATTGATAGACAAACTGGAGGAATTTGCAACCTTTAACGACAGCCTGGAGGAGGTATTTGAGAATAAGGAACAGATTGAGGTATCCCGATTTTATGAACGACTTCCAAAACCAACATCGATTGCTGTAAAAGAGTGGTTGGATGACGAAATTTATTACAGAACTCCGGATACAAGTAACGATAATATTTGATCAATATGTCTGTTTTAGGCGGTAAAAAAATTCTTCTCGGAGTCACTGCGGGAATAGCTGCTTATAAAACGTCCTATTTGGTCAGGAATTTCATCAAGGCGGGCGCGGAGGTTAAAGTGGTCATGACACCTGCTGCAAAAGATTTTGTTACTCCGCTTACTCTTTCCACCTTGTCAAAGAACCCGGTTCATTCTGAATTTTACAGTAAGAGTGAAGAAAATGAACTTTGGAACAACCATGTTGATCTGGCTCTTTGGGCGGATCTGATGGTTATCGCTCCGGTCACAGCCAACACCATGGCGAAAATGTCAGAGGGGATTTGTGACAATCTCTTGCTCGCCACCTATCTTTCTGCGAAATCAACTGTTTATTTTGCACCGGCCATGGATCTGGATATGTACCAGCACCAGACCACAGCAAAGAATATTAAAGCATTGACTGACAGAGGTGATGTTTTCATTCCTCCTGCATTCGGAGAGCTTGCCAGCGGACTTGAAGGTGAAGGTCGCATGGCCGAACCTGAAGCCATACTGAACTTTATAGAAAATCATCTCGCTGATCAGCTTCCTTTGCGAAATAAAACCGTATTGCTTACGGCAGGGCCAACCTACGAGGCTATCGACCCTGTGCGATTTATAGGAAATCACTCTTCCGGGAAAATGGGCTTTGCCCTGGCCAGGGAGGCGGCAAGTCTCGGGGCCCGTGTCATTTTGATCTCAGGACCGAGTCATCAAAGTGTAAATCATTCAGGGGTCAAGAGGGTAGACGTGATGAGTGCTGATGAGATGTACGCTGCAACCCATCAGCATATAGAAGCTGCCCATATTGCTATATTTTGTGCCGCGGTATCTGATTTTAAGCCAAAAATCGTATCTTCTCAGAAAATTAAAAAGGAAGTAGCGCAGATGCATATCGAGTTGGAGCCTACGAAAGATATTCTTGCTTCGGTTGGAGCCATCAAAAAAGACCAGTTTCTGGTCGGGTTTGCATTAGAGACGGAAAATGAGATCGACAATGCCAAAGAAAAGATGAAAAGAAAGAATCTTGACCTGATCGTTTTGAATTCATTGAATGATAAGGGGGCGGGTTTCAGGTCTGACAACAATAAAATCACCATGATCGATAAGAACAATGTTGTCAAGATAGGTGACCTCAAGTCTAAACCGGAAGTGGCTGCCGATATTTTTAATGAAATAATGAAAAGTTTTGAAGCGTAAATTTTTGTTCATTTTACTCATTTTGACAGGATGGAGGGCGACTTCCCAGGAATTGAATTGTGTTGTATTCATCAATCATGCTGAAATCGGGGTTTCCAACAAAAAATTGTTCGAAACCATGCAGAATGATATTTTTGAGTTTATGAACAATACAAAATGGACCAACTCGGCCTATAAAACCCATGAGAAAATTGATTGCTCCATCACGATCAATATATTGGAAGCCTTATCAGCAACGAATTTCAAGGGCAGTCTGCAATTACAGGTCTCCAGGCCTGTATATAATTCAACCTATTCCACTTCCATTCTCAATTTTAATGACAATGACATCTCCTTTACCTATCAGGAATTTCAACCTTTGGTGTACAATGAGACAGCCTTCGAATCTAACCTGGTTTCCTTACTGACCT
>JAHEHF010000108.1:2064-5173 GCA_024644745.1 Flavobacteriaceae bacterium | reverse complement strand
AGAGATTCCTTCAGGACAAGTCATCAATGGAAGAGTTCCAGGAATGCCTTCATATGCTGTTTCCTATTTCAAGGATGAATTTGAAATAATAGGAGGCACAGGTAAGTTTGATGGAGCTACAGGTGGAGGGTTCACCAATGACTACAATTACCCTGTAGATGAAGAAGGTTACATCTACCCTAACAAAACCAGGCACCACTGGCAAGGAACCATCACTTTGATAAAATGAAGTTAAACGCAATTACCGTATTCAAAGTTTTTTACAATATTTAGCAAAAAACCTGCTTAAAACAAGCAGGTTTTTAATTGACTTGGTGATTTAAAAATAACCTAAGATAAACCTAAGGAATCCTGTAGTTTTTCTCTGCGAAGTGTTAAGTGAAATTAATTTTTCCTTAAAACTTAGACCTTAATACTTATTATTGCGGTCTGGACGAGACTCCGAATACAATTTTTAAAAACTAACATTTAAATAGTTGCGTTGTATTCGAGATTTACTTCTCCCTAATTCATCCCTGAAAATTAGATTTTCTATACCTTGAACCATCAACAAACAAATGAATAAAATCCTGTTTTAATCAATCGACTTTAAAGTTGGATCTGGACTGTAAATATCTGCAACACATTTCCAAGAGCCATCCTCTTGCTTTCTCCAAATCTCAATTCCTCTATTATAGACCGTGACCTCATTGTCTAAAGAATCCAACATCTTGATGTAGTTAATTCCAATAGCATAAGCCATATCCCCTCCTTTCGAAACATATGCCTGCTTTGGCGCCCAGTAAATCTCAAAACCAGGTATCGAGGAAGTCGATTCGACCAGCTTTCTGAGGTTATCCTTTCCAATCGTAGCGGGTTGACCTGGCGATATGACTATTGCGTCATCGGTCCAATAACTAAGTATTTTCTCTATGTCGTTGGCCTTGGCAGATTTAGCCCATTCTCTGGACAGTTGCATGATCTTCTGGGCTTCAGCTTCTTGGTCAACTTCCTGCTCAGCACATCCTATTAAGCAGCAAAACACTGCGGAAATGAATAGTAATTTTTTCATAATGTTTTTTTCTGGTTAAAATCAATTAAATAAATGTATTGAATAACAGTTGGTTAGTCGATGACATTTGTCATGAGTAGATTTCGATACATTAAGTATAATTCAAGGTCAATCCAAATGGTATGCTTCATTTCTTTCGTAAAATTCGGCGAAATAATGAACATTGAAAAAAATAAGGCTATTTTCCTCGTGAATTTAACTCACTTCATTCTTGGCAAATGCAACCTCCTGGGCTTCCACCTTAAGAATTCTCTGGTCTACAATGAAGGTAGCAATTGGGAGCAAAGAGGCAGCCAAACAAATGAATGTTTTCATCAGACTCCACTTCATTTTCATCGCATAATATACCACCCAGACACTATATAAAATAAACAATAAGCCGTGAATGCTTCCTACAATCTTATTGGGCAACCCCATCTCAAATCCATATTTAAGAATAATCGTTGGGATCAGTAAAAGGTAAGAGATGCCTTCCAGAATGGCAAGGAGTCGTAATTGTCCAAGAGTAGTGCTTAATTTCATTCTGTACAAATTTGTATTGACTTGTTTATGGTGTCAATATTGGATTTATGACCATGTATTGCAAACAAAAAAACCTCAGTAAGACTGAAGTTTTTCATTAGCTAACTATATAAATCTTAGCGATTTACTGTTAACAACACAACTATTGTTTCTTAAAAAAGTTGCGGTCTGGACGGGACTCGAACCCGCGACCCCCTGCGTGACAGGCAGGTATTCTAACCAGCTGAACTACCAAACCGTTGCTTCATCAGCGTCGCTTATTGCTAAGCAGGTGCAAATATAATTTTGTTTTTTGATTTGTCAAAAAGAAATCGAATATTTTTAAAGGAATTTACTCCTCCTGACCATGTATGTGCTCAGGATCTGCTCAAAGCCATCGTGAATATTGACGGGTACATAGTCAATTTTATACTGCATACACTTGTATTTCAGGTTCTTAAAATACGCTTCCACTTTTTCTTTATAGGCTTCTTTGATATTCCCTGCAAATAAATTGATCTGTTCCCCGGTTTCAACATCCACATACTTTCTGGGTGCATCGTCAAAATCAAAATTGAGCTCCAGTTTCCCGTCATAAGTATGGAACAAGACCACTTCGTGCTTGTTGTATTTCAAGTGCCGTAAAGCGGCAAAAAGTTCCTCCTCATTCCTGTCAGACTGGAACATGTCGGTAAACAAAAAGATCAGTGACCGCCTGTGTATCTTTTCGGCAATTTCATGCAGGACCTTATATGTATCGGTATGACTCTTTGATTCTCGCTGCAAGGTTTGCTGCAACTGTTCGATCAATACGCGGCGGTGTTTCTCATTGCCCTTGGCCGGAGCGAAATACTCGCTCTCTTCTGCATATATGCTCAGCCCGAAAGCATCTCGCTGTCGCTTTAGCATCTCCATCAAAGCCGCTGTGGCCAGCACAGCAAAACCGATCTTGTTGTATTTTTCCAGGCTAATGGCATCCAGTTTAGGATAATGCATAGAGGCCGAATTGTCAATGATGATATGGCTCCTTAAATTCGTTTCCTCTTCATAGCGTTTGATAAAGAGCTTTTCCGATTTGGCAAACAGTTTCCAGTCAATGTGCCTCGTGCTCTCCCCTTTGTTATACAAACGGTGTTCCGCAAATTCGACCGAAAACCCATGGAAAGGGCTCTTGTGCATTCCCGTGATAAAACCCTCTACCACCTGTTTGGCGAGAATCTCGAGATTGCCCAGCACTGAGATATGGTCAAAATCTTGGAATTTCATGTTCTAAAAGTACTGCTTATTTTTGAGTAAATAAAGTTTGGGAATATGCGGCTATGGGGTTCTGCCCTAATTGAATTACTGCCGAGTTTGATCTTGATCTATTACGAGAACAAAAAGGTGCATCACGAATTTGACGGGCACCAAAACAACGCAAGATCCGTTAAGATTTTGGAGCTGTCTGAGCGAAGTGAGTTCTTCAAAATTAGGATCGAGGATGAATTTTGGTCGTCAAAATTTGTACAGCACTTGATTTTTTCGTTCTTTTTTATCAAGAAAAAAGAACAAGAAATT
>JAHEHF010000108.1:0-1964 GCA_024644745.1 Flavobacteriaceae bacterium | reverse complement strand
GGAGCTGTCTGAGCGAAGTGAGTTCTTCAAAATTAGGATCGAGGATGAATTTTGGTCGTCAAAATTTGTACAGCACTTGATTTTTTCGTTCTTTTTTATCAAGAAAAAAGAACAAGAAATTCACTTTCCAACAGTGACCTTTTGTCGCAAATATCTTCAAAAAATTGAATCCGGTAATTCTTTATTGCCTTATTAACAAAGTCAGATCTCGATCTATTACGAGAACAAAAAGGTGCATCACGAATTTGACGGGCACCAAAACACCGCAAGATCCGTTAAGATTTTGGAGCTGTCTGAGCGAAGCGAGTTCTTCAAAATTAGGATCGAGGATGCATTTTTGGTCGTCAAAATTTGTGCAGCACTTGATTTTTTTCGTTCTTTTTTATCAAGAAAAAAGAACTAGAATTTTACTTTCAAATAATAACCTTCTTATTCAATTACAACTTCAAACCCAAACAACAGAAAAAACAAAAAAACCTGTACAAATAGTACAGGTCCTTTCTATTCTTTAAAAAAGAAAATCTCTTTATAACAAAGCATTCAGCTTCTCGGTATACACATTCTTAGGTGCAACACCCACCTGCTTGTCAGCCACTTCACCACCTTTGAAGATCAATACAGTCGGGATATTTCTGACACCATATTTAGCGGCAAATTCCTGATGCGCATCAACGTCTACCTTTACGATTTTTACCTTACCGTCAAAATCTTTATCCAATTCTTCCACTATCGGAGCCAACATCCTGCAGGGTCCGCACCAAGCCGCCCAAAAATCAACCAAAACCGGTTTATCGGAGTTGAGTACCACCTCCTGAAAATTAGCATCTGTTACTTCTATTGCCATAATCTTTTAATTTAATTATTTCTAGTCTTGTGAATAAGGCACAAAAATAAGGAATTATTTAAAGCCATGAATAATTTGTAAATCTATTTTTCTTATAGTTGTATTTGAAATAATGATGCCGGGGTGCAATGCTACAATGAGGAAATGCTACAATGCTACAATGAGGAAATGCTACAATGCTACAAAGATGCAATGCATGAATGCATGAATGCGTGAATGAGTGTATGATTGAATGAAAATCTTAAATCTTCATTCTCAAATCTGCAATCTTAAATCTCCAATCTCCCATTCCGCTCTACTTCAAAATTCGAAATTCCTGGTTCGATACCTGCCACGCCGGCAGGGGGGATTCAATATTCAAAATTTTAATTCTTCAATCTGAAATCTGAAATCTCTAATTTTTAATGCCGGAATGGCATTAAAAAACCTCCTTGGCAATAGCCCTGATATTATCGCTCTTCCCCATCGAATAATAATGCAGAACCGGTACGCCTGCAGCGACGAGCTCTCTGGATTGCTCAATGGCCCATTCAACACCCACCTGCCTCACTTCTGCATTCGTTTTGCATTTTTCAATCTCGCTCACCAGCATATCGGGCAGATCGAGGCTAAATACCTGGGGCAGGATGTTCAAGTGTCTGGCTACGGCAACAGGCTTGATTCCCGGAATGATCGGCACGTCAATGCCCATGGCCCTGGCTGCCTTGACAAATTCAAAATACTTGGTATTGTCAAAGAACATTTGGGTCACCACATACTCCGCGCCGGCATCTACTTTTTCTTTCAGCCTTCGCAGATCAGCCGCCATGCTGGGCGATTCCATGTGCTTTTCAGGATAACCAGCCACCCCGATGCAGAAATCGGCCTTGTAAGTGGTCTCAATGATCTCGTGCAGGTAAATCCCTTTGTTGAGGTCAGCGATCTGACGCACGAGTTCTGAGGCAAACTTATTCCCCTCGCTCTGAGGCATAAAATAGGCTTCGTGCTTCATCGCATCACCCCTGAGGGCCATCACGTTGTCAATACCCAGATAATGGCAATCGACCAGCACGTATTCGGTTTCCTCTTTGGTAAACCCGCCGCAAAGCACATGAGGTACTGTATCCACCTTGTATTTGTG
>JAHEHF010000070.1 GCA_024644745.1 Flavobacteriaceae bacterium | reverse complement strand
CACAAAACAGACAATAGATCCTGTTCTATTATGAACCGTAATGGATGAAAGTCAAATAAAACCCGGCCATTGGATTGTATTATTACCGGCATCAGGAATGATGTTGTTTGTTGTTTTTTACATCATTGCAGCTTTATATTACCCCGGAGGCTCAATGGTTTCACCGAAGTATCCTGGATTTGATTTCAAGAATAATTATTTATGTGATCTGATGGATGACTATGCCATCAATGGTGCAGTAAATTCATCAAGCCTTTATGCCAGAATTGCTTTTGGCCTGCTTTGCCTTAGCCTCATGCTCTTGTGGTATCTGCTGCCCAAACTTTTTAATACAAAAAAAAGGGTACTGATGCTGATGCGCCTCTCGGGAATGGTTTCAATGGTAACGGCTTTGTTTTTAGCATCCGGAATTCATGACCTGATCACACGTATTTCAGGGATTTTGGGAATTTTGGCCCTGATCATTTTATGCATGGAACTCTTGTATGAAGATTTTAGAAAACTCGCCGTCTTTGGTGCCCTATCCCTTTTCATGATCCTAATAAATTTTTATATCTACGAATCGGGATCCGCTTTATACCTGCTGCCCTTGGTGCAAAAATTCACTTTTTTATCTTGTATTACATTCTTCTTTTTATTGAATATTTCCTTGTATCAGAAGCTTAAAAATCCATGATGAGAATATTTGGATTGGGTGGTGATACAAAAAAATTAATTGAATGAAACCTGAGTGAATCATCATGCGTTTTATTCTTTCACCAACAGCTATTGAACATCGTCAGGCATCCACCTGCTCCGACAGTGATAGAGGTTTTATTGTTGACGAAAATCAACAATTATATTGATGATAATCAATGCCTTATAATTCGTCGAGATCGAACTTTATTGTTTCATTTAAAGACTTAATTATGAAGAATCTATTGAATCGAACCTTAATTGGAACATTTGTTTTAGGAATGTTGATGTCATGCAACTATAATGGAAAAAAGGAATCAAATCCATCAGCTCATGAAAAATCCTCTCCAATAATCGTAACACAGGAAAATTTCCCTACCGCTTACAGCAATTTGCGGATGGGTGCCATCGTAGAGAGAGCTGGTGGGGTAAACAAGCTCATTGAAATGCCTACTCCGAGTAGTAATCCGGAAGAACAGTTAGTAGTGAGAATGAATAGAGATACTTATTATTCATCTGCAGTTGTGGATGTATCTGAAGATGCTTTTATAACCATACCACAGACAGAGAGATACGTTAGTATTCAAATTGTTGATGAAAATCACGAAACCCAACCCATGATCTATGGTCCCGGGAAACATAAAATATCTGCAAAGACCAATCACGCTTTTGTTATCGTCAGGGCTCTTGAAGACGATGCCAGAAGAAATCTCTTGATAGAAGCTAAAAGTAACAAGCCTTTTGCCATGAAGGAATGGGATATGGAAAGCTTCAAAAAATTAGAAGAAGAAGGAAATGCTGTATTCGCCAAAGGCTATGACCAATCAAAAGCTTTTGGAAGTAAAGAAACCGGACAAACACCCTATATGAATTATATCGGTGCTGCCGGTGGATGGGGTGGCGCCATGGTGGTTGACAATATTTATCAATCTACCGGTTATCTGGATATCGAAGGTTGTTATGAAATGACGTTTCCAGATCCTATGGACAAATACTTTTGGTCTGCCACTGTGTATAATGCCAATGGTTATATGTTCAATGATGTGGCTAACATTTCTAGCGAAATGGATCCGGTAGTCAACAAAGATGGTACGATCACGGTTCGATTCGGCTGCGATGACATGCCAAACAATATTCCGATCAGAGAAGGCAATGCAACAGGGAAATTTAATGTGATCATGCGCCATTACGGCCCTGGCGACAAAGTGCGAAATAATGTTGAGGGCTATAATGCAACAGAATATATTAAAAAGGTAAATTAAAGATCCATCGATGGTGTTTTAGCCTATCCTGATTGTTTCAAAAGGCAAAACCTTTGCTGACTATGCATTAATGCAATTTGGGGAGTTTGGAAGCTATTGATGACATTAATTTTTATCAATCATCCCTTCATTACGGCTACTGGTCTTAATTTGGCCACTTTTTTGGCAATTCCTGACGCTTGTACCGTTTCAACAACCAGGTTGACATCCTTGTAAGCTATAGGGGCCTCTTCCGCAATTCCTTTGAATGATCCAGCTTCAATATAAATTCCTTTGTCCCTGAGCTCCTGTTTTAGAACTGGGGCATTGACTTGTTTTTTGGCGGCAGTTCTTGACATTTGTCTTCCGGCACCATGACAACAAGAGCCAAAAGACAATTCCCTGCTGCCTGAAGCACCTGCTAATACGTAGGAACAGGTTCCCATACTTCCTGGAATGATTACCGGCTGGCCAGCATTAAAGTACTGTGGAGGCAATTCCTCAAACCCGGGTCCAAAGGCCCTTGTTGCCCCCTTTCGATGCACGATCACTTCTGATATGGCCCCATCGATGCAATAGCTTTCTATCTTTGCGATATTATGGGCCACATCGTAGAGCAGCTTTAAGCTTCCTGTCTTTTTCCCGAATATATTTTGCCAGGCGGTTCTGGCTTCCCATGAAATAACTTCCCGGTTGCACCAGGCATAATTCGCTGCCGCACACATGGCGCTGAAATATTGTTGCCCTTCAGAAGAATTGAAAGGAGCACAGGCCAGTTCCTTGTCAGGTACCCTGATCCCATATTTTGCCATGGCCTGCATCATGAGTCTGATATAGTCTGTGGCCACCTGATGCCCCAGACCCCTGGAACCGGTATGGATCAGAACCACCAGCTGCTGAATCTTCAATCCAAATGCCTCAGCGATCACAGGTTCATATATTTCATCCACATAATCCACTTCCACAAAATGGTTTCCTGAACCAATAGTGCCCAATTGATCTGTGCCTCTTTTTTTGGCCATTTCCGAAACCATAGCAGGATCCGCATGTTCCAATTTTCCTCGGTTCTCGATAAAGTCAAGGTCTTCATGGATTCCATAGCCATTATGTATGGCCCATTCTGCTCCTTTGGTGAGTACCTGATCCATTTCATCTTCAGAAAGTTTGATGTTACCTCCTTTTCCCATGCCGGATGGAATCTGTGCATACATCTCCTTTGACAAGGCTTCTATCTGTTCTTTAACGTCTTCATAGTTCAATTTGGAAACAAGCAGCCGTACGCCGCAATTGATGTCATAGCCTATACCTCCCGGGGAAATAACCCCGTTTGGCAGCAAGGTCGCTGCCACACCTCCAATCGGAAAACCATAGCCTTCATGTACATCAGGCATCACCATGGATGCCTTTTGGATGCCTGGCAAGGTGGCCACATTGACAAGCTGGTTGAGTGATCTGTCTTCAATGATGGCATCCAGCAGCGATTCAAATGCGATGATCCGGGCGGGAACGATCATATCATTTCTAAAGGACCTAGGGACTTCCCAGAGATAATCCTTTAGCTTGACGATATCTTCTTTTTTAACTTTTTTCATCAGATGTCGAATATGATCATGGTCTCCCAATGGTTCTTTTTGTTTTTCCTTACGTTGGCCTCATGATAGGTCACCGCTTTTATTTCTTCATCGAAATCCTCTGTTGGATATCCGTACAGATCCGCAATAATTTCAAATTCTCTGAGTTGCAGAACCTTCATTTTACAATAAAGGGTTTTGTTTGCATAGGTTTGCGCCAAGGCATCAGACAAAAAATCAACCAGAAGGTTGGTGCGATCATCAGAAATGGTTCTGATCGTCACCTTTGAATTAAAACGGTTCATTTTATCGCACAGGCCTTCATTCATAATTTGACTCATGCCTTTCAAACCAGCCAGAAACAACTCTGAAATCGTTGATCCTTCTATGAACATTCTGATATCTGCTGTATGTGGAAGGTACTTGATTTTCATTCGATCCGGTATATTCAATGCGTTCAGAAACTTTAAAGCCATGAATGATCAAATAAAATTAGGCTTGAAATTCGGGATCTGCAATGATCAAAATCAAAGGATTCCTTGATGGTAAAGAAATAATGGATGTTACTGACCCAAATACAATTGAATCATCAGGATGGTATCCATATAGGCATGAGCCAGTACCAGGGTCCAGATCCTTTTTTTGAATATGAAATAAGACCAGCCCAGGGCCAAACCCATAAATCCTGTCTGTACCATTCCCATTGTGCCCCAGCCGTAATGGGCCAGACCAAAAAATACGGCACTCAGAAGAACAGCAAAAAACCTGCCGCCCTTACCCTTCAGACCCAACTCGATAAACCGATTGATCAAAAAAGCCCTATAGATGACTTCTTCTCCGAAAGATGAAACAAAATAAACACCCAGCAGGGTCAGCACAAGCATTGGGATATTATCCTTAAGATAATCGTAACTCGCCATGTTCGTGGTTTGGGGTACCCCTGTTATGTTGGCCATAATAATGGAACCCAGCATAAAGCCAACGATGGCAAGAATGAATACAAGAAAAGATTGTAACACTATTTTCAAGGCCATTTTGAGATCGAATGTCTTAAATCCGAATCCAAAATCTTTCAGGCTGTCTCCTCTTATTTTGATCCCGAGCCAAACCATGCCAAGCATGATCACATTGGCGAGCCAAATGATGGCCTGATTATAGATCAGGTCCTCATTATTGCTGGATTTAAACAGCCAGATAAAAACCAATGCGATTAAAAAAACGAGGACCAGTTCGATGACCTTGGCCACCCTGTTGGTTTTTAACAGATGCCCTATTCTTTGGGCCGTAGGGTTATTTTTTAATTGCTTAGGATCCATACCGAATTTTGATATATAAAGCTATAAAATTATTTAATCAGGCAATGCCAAATCATTGGAAATCTCAAAAATTAATTGACCTGGGATCTGTTATATCTTTGATTAAATTCCATGCAATGCTTTAAAAATTAAATTCAATTATCTTTACAAAGGTAAAATAAGCATGGAACACCAGCACTTCAAACTTTACAAACCCTTTGGGATGCTCAGCCAGTTGCAGTCAAATGATCATCGTGAAACGCGCAAAAAGCGTTTTTTAACCGAACTGTATGATTTTAATAACGGCATCATGCCTGTCGGTCGCCTCGACGAAAAGTCGGAAGGCCTTCTGTTAATGACTTCCGACGGGCAAAAGAGTAATGAGATCAACCAATCAGGGGTGGAAAAGCAATACCTGGCCCAATTGGATGGCATCATAAAAGATGAAGCCATCCGACGTTTAATTACAGGGGTAGAAATACCCATGGAAGGTAAAAGATACATGACCAAACCTGCAAAGGTTCATATATTGCAAACGGTTCCTGATCTGCCCGCTCCAAGTTCAAAACTGCGCCTTGCAAGGCACCGTCCCTGTTCCTGGGTCAGCATCACACTGACAGAAGGAAAATACAGGCAGGTGCGCAAGATGACGGCAGCAGTCGGATTTCCCACCCTCAGACTGGTCAGGATCAGGATCGGTTCCATTCATTTGGATAAAATGGCTCCCGGAGATGTAGAGGAAGTGCCTAAACTTTAGAAACCCTGACCTTTTTTTTCTTTATCCTGGAATTATTGAGCCGGTCGATCAGTTTTTCTGTAAGACTCAAAGGAACCGCAACAAAGGCACAATCCTGTTTTAACTCAATAAGGCCCAGCTGGTCCTTGTTAAGCTTTCCTTGCTTAAAAAATAAACCAGCGATATCTCCTTTGGATATCTTGTCTTTACGTCCTCCTGAAACAAACAATGTCCCCCAGTATTGTGGCTTTCTCTTGACTTGCTTGGAAATATCCTCAACAGGAATATCCTGAACGAATTCCGGCAGATATTCCTTTTCCCAGGTAAGCACATAAGCCGTTCCTTTGGCATTGACCCTGGCAGTTCTACCATTTCTATGAGTGAATTCTTCAACAGTTCTGGGTAACTCAAAATGAACGATATAATTTAATTCAGGAATATCTAACCCTCTGGCTGCTAAGTCAGTAGCAACGATGATCTGATAGGTTCCATTTCTGAATTTCATCAGGGTTCGTTCCCGATCCTTTTGCTCCATTCCTCCATTGAAACAACCATGACTGATGCCATTTTTGTTCAAAAATGTACTCACGGATTGAATGCGCTCTCTGAAATTGCAAAAAATGATACCTGGTTTGTTACCCAAAAAATTTAACAGCTCCAGGAGTGTATTGAGTTTGTCAGCTGAGGGTGAAATCACACTTTTGATGGCCAGCTTCGATGTGTTTCCCTTAGCGTAATTGAGCGTGACTGTATTATTCATTCCCACAAAACCGGGAATTTGCAATCCCTGTGTCGCTGATGTCAAAATACGTTTTGAGAGTTTTGGCAATTGATTGACAATGGCTTTCATGTCTTCTTCAAAACCTGTTTCCAGGGATTTGTCAAATTCATCGAGCACAAGCGTCCTGATGTGATCCTTTGAAAACCGATTGCTTCTGAAATGGTCATGAATTCTGCCCGGGGTACCAATGAGAATGGCAGGTCTGTGCCTAAGCTCAATCTTGTCTTTTGATACCGGGCGACCTCCATAGACCGCGTTGACCTTGAATCCTGATCCTATTTCGCGGAGTACCTGTTCTATTTGTATGGCCAATTCTCTTGAAGGAACCAGGATTAAAGCCTGTACCTCATTGCAGTCCATGTCTAAGCCCTTGAGAACAGGGAGGAGAAAAGTGAGGGTTTTCCCTGTTCCAGTCGGGGAAATCAAAACAGTGTTGGCGTTCCGTTCTATAGACGGGATGGCCTCCTCCTGCATGGGATTCAAGGCCCGTATATTCAGCTTATCCAATATATCCTGTCGCTCTTTTATCATTTTTGCCATATGTATTATAAATCCTGATTTTTTTAAGCCAAAATTTTTGTAGATAAAATCATTTTTTCGCAAATATAGCCACTCTTTTAAAGTGAAATACAAAGTCCCTTATATCTTGAAGAATTTTATTGCCATTCAAGCAGCTGTCGTTCCTTCCAATAATAATTTGTTTCCGCACCCAAAGATGCCAGGCACTTCAATTCTTCATCTGTCAATTGAAAATCCATTGCCTTCAGGTTTTCTCTAAGTTGCGTTGTATTGGATGCCCCGCTCAGCACTAGCTGTGGCTTCAAATGGTCCATCACAAACCTCAGCGAAATGGCATCAGCCCCTACCCTATATTTTTTAGAAAGTTTTTCAAGGCTTTTGTACAACTTGCCATAATGCGGAAAATTCTCATTCTTAAGCAAGCGGCCATTTGCAAGGGCTTCTTTGATCATGACAGTTTTACCGGTACAAAGGATCTCTTTCAGCACCGAATGACACGATTGCTCTAAAATGTTATAGGTGACCTGAAAACTGTCAAAGAGTGGTTTTTGATTTGTTTCAACCAGTAAGGCGGCCTGTAATATGGCTTCCTGATTAGCGCCACTTACTGACAAACCTATTTTGATTCCGGTTTTGCTTTTGATCGCTCCAAGCGCCAACAGCACCTCTGAATTTTGCAGAACCCCGCTTTCAAATGTCGCTGAATGAATTTGATAGGTGCTTAATCGTGGAAGTAATTTTTTGGAATACTGCCATTGCTCTTTTAGTTTTGCCAGGGAATGTTCCTTGACTTCATGCTTTCCGCGAAACCCAATCTCCCAGTCGGCCACATAGCTGTAACCCCATTTTGTACTTAATTCAACGTCTTCGTGGGCTCGAATTTGATTCCATTCGAGTAAAAACTGTTCTCCTTTGCCATAGGAGGCAGCCGTGTCAAAATGCCTTAGCCCTTTTTCATAGGCGAGGTCCAACACCTTAAATGCCGATTCTTTATATGCACTTTTCGACTTGTCAGGATCAGGATACTTCCTGATGTTGATGTATTCGGGTCTGCCCAGGGCTGCCATGCCCAGCCCTATTCTTGTGCCTTTCAAAACTAATCTTTGTCTTGGTATTTTATATGACAGGTAGTGCACTCATAAGTATCCTCTTTTAAAGTGATCTTATCCAACTTAGAGGCTACTTCATGAATAAAATTATTATAAGTATTTGATTCAGGGGTTATATTTCTCGCTTTGATGAGTTTGTAATAATTACCTTCCCATTCTTGTCTTCCCCAGCAATTCGGACAAACACCTTCCGGAGCTTTTCCTGTTGGTTCATTGTTTTCTTTGGCCTTAAAAAATTTCTTGATATTCTCTGTTAAACTCATGATGCTTATTTAATTTAATATGTTCCTTAAAGATTTTAATTTCTATGGCTTTCCTGTTGGCGCAAAAGGGTCAAATTGCCATTTCAGTCAGGGCATCCACAAAAAGATCGAGTTCCTTTGTGGATGTAAAAACATTAGGGGTGATCCTGCAGCCGTGAACCCCCGGACGATCAATAGCCACTACCCAAATATTGTATTTTTCGAACAATATATTGGCCATTTCCTTAGAATTCATATCCCTGATGCCCACATTGGCGATGGCGCAGGAGCGCTCTTCTTCAAAAGGTGTGTTGACCAGGATGTTGGGGATTCCCCTTACCTTGTTCGTCCAATAGGCCTTTAAATATTTTAATCTTGCCTCCTTTCTGGCCGATCCGATCATCTGGTGATACCCTATGGCATTGGGTATGGTCAACTCAACGTGAACCGGGGTGGTTCCTGTATGATTCAGCCTGTCAATGTCATCCCTGGGCAATTCTTCTGCGGCGAACAAGGGCCATAGCTTATTGATCTTGTCCTTCTTCACATAAAGCAGACCTGCTCCTAATGGAGCACTGAGCCATTTGTGCAAGCTTGCACCGTAATAGTCACAATTTAAGTCGGGAATCCTGAAATCGAGATGAGCGAAGGCATGAGCCCCGTCAACCATGACTTCCACCCCTTTATCCTGAGCCATGTCACATATTTTTCTGACCGGTAATACCTGACCGGTTATGTTCACAATGTGACTGATCATCAGCAATCTTGTTCTATCTGTAATCTGACTTTCATACAAAGAAACGATCTCTTCATCACTTTCAGGATGATTGGGCAGGGACACGATTTTTGAAACGATACCAAAGCGCTCTTCCATCAATCTGAACATGTCCATCATTGAACCGTAATCCTGAGCCGCATAAATGGCTTCATCACCTTGTTTCCATTCCTGCCCGCCAATAACAAGATCAAGGGACTCTGTTGTATTTCTGGTAATCACCATCTCGTCAAAAGAGCATCCCGCCATATCTGCAAGTTCCTGACGTGCCAGGTTGCGATTGTCCAGCTGAACAGTTCGCATGTACCTGGAAGCTAAAAAATTAATTTCCTTCACGTTCTCCAGATAGGTGTTTAAAGTTTCCTGGGGCATCATGCAATAATATCCGTTTTCAAGATTGATATAGTCAGGATTCAGTCTGTAACCACTGCGTATCCGAGACCAGAAATCTTCATTGGATGCCAGGATTGTTTCCGGGACATCAGCAAATTCCTGAATGCTCTTTCCCAGAACCTCCATAAATGGAAAGGTACCGCTGATCCCCAAAGCTGAAAGCTGTTTGATAAAGGTTCTTTTGTCCATTCCTTAAAGGTAGAAAGAAAAATCTTCGGTTCAAACATTAATTAAACTGGTCCACAAACCTTTATGTTTAAACCTTCATAATTTTTTGACAATGGCCCTTTTTAATCCAACGAAAAAAGCCTTAACAATCATGCTAAGGCTTTTAAATTTGCACAAGATAAGGGGTTTATACATTTTAGATTTCTTAATAAGGCTAGTGCATGATTTCAATAGCAGTAATTTCTGAAACCTGACCACCTGATCCTTTTGCTGTCTCTGAATCCTAAAAAACGTGCATACCTCATATCACTTGATGTACCGTTATTGCTGACTATTGTTTTCATGATATATATATTTAGTTATTATACCACAAATGTATGTCAAGAGTGAGTACTGGGAAATTCTCACTTACCGAACTGTAAATAATTTGTGATGGATTGTAATTTTATGAGACTTAGGCACAATTTTTCTGAAAAAAAATATGCTTTTGATGATCTTTTGAAAAGAAAAAAGGATAAAACCTAAATGATTAAGTTTTATCCTTTTCCTGGGATTAGAAAAGTTTTTTAATTCGGTTCTGAGATTTCCTGAACCGCATTTGTCATGATATCCAATACATCTATTTGTTTAAACTCATCTAATATCCTGATTTCATCATTAGGAAATCTTGATCGTTCTGGCAGGCTTTGGTTTTGCCTCTTCCTTTTTTGGAATTTCAATGGCCAGTATTCCTTGCGTATAGCTGGCTTTGATTCCTGATTCCTCCACAGATTCCGGCAATGAGAAAGTGCGCTTGAAGGAGTCAAATCCAAATTCCCTTCTTGTATATCCTTCCTCCTGTTCAGTCGATTCGGTGCTTAGGTCAGCTGAAATTGAAAGCTCATCATTTTCTACATCAAGCACAAAGTCTGATTTTTTAAATCCGGGAACAGCCATCTCCAGCATAAAAGCTTCATCGGTCTCTTTGATGTTCACTTTTGGAAGCGTCATTCCTCTGTTGAAATTTCCTGTGGTTCCTATAGTCAAGTCATCGTTAAATAATTCATCTATAAATGATGACCAGGCAGGAAAAGTGCCTAAATTACCTCGATTTCCTTTTGCGATTCTTCCGTTGTTGAATAACATTAAATTGCTCATTTTTATCTTAATTTAAAGGTTAAACTTTTATTTGAATGTTTACCAACTCTATAGCAATTCAAATACCATTCCTAATAATTAGATAAAATCACTTAAAATAACATTAAAAAGCGTCATGTTGACACCTTTTTCTTTGATAAAGCGCCATTTTGACACCTTCACACCCTTTATTCAATGAACTCCCACCAAGCCTCATTGCTTTTAACTCCTGAATCTATTACTTCTCCGGGCTTAGGAGCGATATAGGCCTGATGCTTTTTTTTCGCCTCTAACACAAATCTTGATATCGGATCTTTCCAATGATGCAGTGCGAGACTAAAAGCTCCCCAGTGCACAGGGACAGCCATTTTAACATTCGCATCTAATGCCGCTTGTATCGCTTCTTCAGGATACATATGAATCTGATGCCACCTTTCATTGTATTGTCCGCATTCCATAAAACCCCAGTCAAAGGGTCCAAACCTTTCTCCAATATCTTTGAAATGCACATCATATCCTCCATCTCCACTCCAGTAGATGCTATACTTTGACGATTTAATTACCCAACCACCCCATAAGGATTTAGCCCGATCCAAGGCACCACGTCCTGAAAAATGCCTCGAAGGGGTGAATACAATTTGCAAACCAAAAAGTTGGCCTTCCTGCCACCAGTCAAATTCTGTAATCTTTTCTTTCTCAATTCCCCAGTGCTCCAGGTGTCTACCGACACCGAGAGGCACATAAAACAACCCGATGCTTTTTTGCAGGAGTCTAATACTTGTGAAATCCAAATGATCATAATGGTCATGGGTAAGTAAAACAGCATCAATTTGAGGGAGGTTCTTGATAAGATCTAAACTGTTTTTAGAAAATCTCATTGTGCGAACAGGACCAACAGGTGATGCATCAACACCGAACATAGGATCTATAAGGAGGTTTTTTTGATTCACCTGAAGCAAAAGTGTAGCGTGGCCATACCAAATAAATTTAGGATTTCCATCCGACTGAAAAAGCTTATGATCAAAAGGAACAAACGGTATTTCCCTTTTTGGGTTTCTGCTGCTTCTACCTTTTATACTTTCCCTGATCAGTCGAGGTAAAGATGTCAAACTCATGTCCATGGTCGTTTTTGACTGGTTCTGAAAACTACCCTTTTTCCAATGAACAGATTTTTGCAGATGTAACTTTTCTTCTTTTGTCAATTTGCCTCCAAATTGTGGATTCTTTGTAAAATAATAGTATCCAAATGGAAGGCCGAATCCAAGGACCAATAGAATTACTGATGTTATCATAATATCCCTCGACAAATTAAGTGGTCAAGAATTACAAAAATATCGAAAATGCCTCTCACGTTTAAATTTTTGAATCCTTAAATTAACCTTAAAGGAATTTTTAATTAGTAAAAAAGCGCTTTGTTAGTTAATTACCTCTATAAATTAGATAGATAGGCACCATAACTGTCTTTGAATTCAAAGCCTTTGCCGATCCTTTTTTTATTGAGCTTTTTATATTCGACCAGGGCCCATAGAATGAATTCCTTGACGAACAACATGTCTTTAAGGGGCAAATCAGGAATGTAGGTTTTGACCAGCTGGTCAAGAGCACCAATTGAATTGAGTGACTTTGCATATTCATCTTCTGAACTGTCATCCATCAATTCAAAGGCCGATGCTTCAAAAAACCATTGCAACACTTCTTCATAGGGGTCGCTGTCGGTTTCATGCTTTAATTTTTTGATCTCCGGAAAATATTTGTCAAAAAGAGTTTTTGATGCCGTTCCTATTAATTTCTCGGCAACAAATGCAGCTCCCTCCTGCTCTCCTTCGTAAACCAGCTCAACCTTCCCGATAATAGAAGGTGTCATGCCCAATATGTCTGAGAAACGAATGCTTGTCTGCTCTGAGCCGGAACTGATGCACCTGTGCTCAGCGGTACTTAAAAGGTTTTCATAGGCGGTAATGCTCATTCTTGCGCTAATTCCGCTTTTGTGATCCACATAGGTGTTGTTTCGGGCCTCAAAACCGATCTGTTCAACCAGATCTTTTGCAAGTTCCGGAATGTGAATGTCACACACCCTTCCTTTTTGCAAATGAGCCTCTTGTGAAGTAATGGTCTTTGCTACTTCGATACTCTCAGGATAATGCGTAAGGATCTGCGAACCGATTCTGTCTTTTAGCGGCGTCACGATGCTTCCCCTGTTTGTGTAATCCTCAGGGTTTGCCGTAAACACAAATTGCAGGTCCAATGGCAATCTTACCTGAAACCCTCTAATTTGTATATCTCCTTCTTCCAATATATTAAACAGTGCTACCTGTATTCTTGATTGAAGATCAGGTAATTCGTTTATCACAAAAATACTTCTGTTGGCCCTGGGGATCATGCCAAAGTGAATCACCCTTTCATCTGCATAGCTCAATTTCATATTGGCCGCCTTAATGGGGTCTATGTCTCCTATCAGATCCGATATGGTCACATCCGGGGTAGCCAGTTTTTCATAGAAGCGTTCTTCCCGATGGATCCATGCCACAGGCGTTTGATCTCCTGAATTTCGAACCATTTCCTTTCCAAAGTGGCTTATGGGGTTCAGGGGATCATCATTGATCTCTGACCCTTCGATGACAGGGATATATTCATCAAGCAACTGAACCATAAGTCGGGCCAGGCGCGTCTTGGCCTGCCCTCTCAGACCTAAAAAATTGATATTGTGTTCAGAAAGTATGGCCCTTTCCAACTGAGGGATTACCGTATGGTCATAGCCGTGTATGCCCGTGAAGGATTGAACTCCGTTTCTGATGTTGTCAATCAAATTAGCTCTTAACTCAGCTTTGATGCTTTTGCTATGGTACCCGCTTTCTTTAAGAGCTCCTAAAGTTTTTATATTTTTATTCATTACCTGATGCGTTTTTTTCGGTTATTTTCATAATCGTGAAATATCATTTCACCCAGCCCGTCAAGTCCCGTATAAAAGGCTTTACCCTTGTTCGATAAAGTAAACTGGTCTATAAATGACTGTAAATAAGGATCCTGGGCAATCATAAAAGTAGTTATCGGTATGTGCAACTTTCTGGCCTGGGCAGCCATGGCATAACACTTGTCTACGATAAAATCATCCAGGCCATTGCTGTTTTTATAATAAGACCCATCCGACATTCTTAAACAGCTTGGCTTGCCGTCTGTAATCATAAAGATCTGTTTATTCGTGTTTCTTTTTCTTCTCAGCAGATCCATGGCAAGTTCAAGGCCTGCAACCGTATTGGTGTGGTATGGCCCTACTTGCAAATAAGGCAGGTCCTTTAGCTGAATGGGCCATGCGTCGTTTCCAAAGACCAGAATGTCAAGCGTGTCTTTCGGATATCGGGTTGTGATCAGTTCCGCCAGGGCCATCGCTACTTTTTTTGCTGGTGTGATCCTGTCTTCCCCGTAAAGGATCATGCTGTGGCTGATGTCAATCATCAAGGCCGTACTCATCTGAGCTTTGTGATGGGTATCTTCAACAATCAGGTCATTCTCTGTAAGCTCAAAATTACCAAAACCGTGATTTACCTGGGCATTTTTCAAACTTTCGGTCACATTGATATTTTCCAGTGGGTCACCAAATTGAAATTCTCTCAGATCGCCTGTATGCTCGTCACCGACCCCGCTGCTTTTGGTCTTGTGATTCCCGGCTCCTTTTTTTCTGATTTGACCAAAGATCTGGTTCAATGCATTTTTGCGAATGACCCTTTCGGTTTTAGCCGTGATTTTTTTATCGTAGCTTCCGTCAGGATTTATTTCTTCCTGTATATAACCCTTATTTTTCAAGTCTTCCACAAAATCGTCTAGGGTATAATTCTCATCCGTCAGTTTGTACTCCTTGTCAAGCTGTTCCAACCAGTCGAGCGCCTCGTCAAAATCTCCTGATGTATGGGTGATCAGTTCCTTGAAAATGTCAAAAAGTTTGTCAAAGGGCGACTTGGGCTCCTCATTGAACAAACCAAACTGAAAACCTATCCTACCTTTATTTTGACTCATTTCGTTCGTGTTTTTGACTCCTGGGGTTCAAAAATTATTCTGACAACAACGCAATGGTAGCTTCCTTCAGTTTGAGAAGCTACATCAAGCATGTTCGTTTAATTTATTTTGGATACAGTAATTTGTTAATATGCAATTACTTAGCACTTTTCCTGCGCTGAATCTACACAAGCGCATGAACAACAAAGATACGGAATATTCTTATGTGAAGGTGTTTTGAGCCAGTTCCCTGATAAAAATTGATGTACTATTTTGTGCGAACCATATTCATACTGAAGTGAAACAATATTATATTGGTTATAAAATTTTTCCCTATGAATATTGTCAGAACCGCATTGCTTTTGATCATCACTCTGGTCCTTGTTCCCGTTTTTTCCTATTATTTCAGAACTCCTCTGAACACCTTATCGGTCACGGCGCTGAATACAGTAACCATGATTATGGCTGTAGCCATTGCTTATAGTTTTGTTATAGAATTCCCTTGCTATTTCAATATGGCTTCGATTCGCTCTAATTGATCAGGGGTCAATTCAGAATGGTCAAGGATTCCGACGGCATCTTCGATCTGTGAAACCTTGCTGGCCCCTATGATGACACTGGTTACCCTTTTGTCTCTCAAAACCCATGACAGGGCCAGCTGGGCCATCTTTTGTCCGCGTTCAGCAGCAATCTCGTTCAGTGCCTTGATCTTTTGGATCTTTTCTTTTGAAACCTGAGAAGTCTGCAAAAAACCATGGGCCTTCGCCGCTCTGGAATCCTCGGGGATTCCCAGGAGGTATTTGTCTGTGAGCAAGCCCTGAAATAATGGGCTGAAAACAACTGAACCCACCCCATTTTTCTCAAGTACGTCAAGCAATCCATCCTCTACCCATCTGTTGAACATGCTGTAGGATGGCTGGTGGACCAAACAAGGAGTACCCAGTGACTTAAGAATGTCAAAGGCTTCTTGTGACTGTTTCTGGTTGTAATTCGAGATTCCTGCATACAGGGCCTTCCCGGACCTTACGATCTGATCAAGGGCCATCATTGTTTCTTCCAGCGGCGTATCCGGATCAGGTCGGTGGCTGTAAAATATATCAACATAATCCAGCCCCAGTCTTTTCAAACTTTGATCACAGCTGGATATCAAATACTTTCTTGATCCCCATTCTCCATAAGGCCCGGGCCACATGAGGTATCCGGCCTTTGAGGTAATGAGCATTTCATCTCTGTGTTTTGCCAGTTCCTGCCGAAGAATTTTACCAAACGTTTCTTCTGCAGAACCCGGAGGCGGTCCGTAATTGTTCGCAAGATCAAAATGCGTGATACCGAGTTCAAAAGCCCTTAGCACCATCTCCTTTCCGTTTTCATAGGTGTCTACTCCACCAAAGTTATGCCATAGTCCCAACGAAATCTTTGGCATTAATATCCCGCTGTTGCCGCACCTGTTGTACTCCATTTTATCGTAACCTGTAGATTTTTTATTCATTTTAAACCTCTTTATTTATATTCTGTCTGTTTTTTTGGCCAATCTGTTTCCAATAAAATTTTAGTCGCCTTATTCTAGTAAAATTAAGCATTAATTTCTGTTTTTCCATCGACCGGAACAGATTATTACGGTCCGGATCTGTATCAATATAGTGTGTTTAAATTGGGACAACCGGTTGCCCTGGGTTTTTTGCAAAAAACATTGAACCCGAGGGTAATCTGATGATGCCCTCCGTTTTCCAAAACAACTTCACCCAATTGATTGGAGTAAGTGTAAGAAAACATAAAGCGTTTGTGGTTGATCCCTACAATAGGTGTGATCATACTTAAATTCTCAATATTGGAATCAAATTGATGCCGATAGGAAATTGCCGCCCATATTTGACTTTTGTCTCCAATTTGTTTGTAGGCCTTGGCATTGATGTCGACGAAAGTTTCACCCGTATATTCGATATACTGTAACATGGCTGATGGTTCAAACTGCCAGCCTATCCCACGACCCAGATAATACCCCAGGGTGAGTAAATACCTTCTTAAATTATTCGATTCAAA
>JAHEHF010000069.1 GCA_024644745.1 Flavobacteriaceae bacterium | reverse complement strand
CCTTTGGATTAAAGCGATAACCAACACCGCTAATACTGATAATATATTGAGGTTTCGAAGGTGTTTCTTCAATTTTTTTTCTAATATCCAGTATAAAATTATCAACGGTTCTTGTGGTTGGAATTTTATCATACCCCCAAACCTCATTCAATAAGTCATGGCGATGGACTACTTCTCCGGCATGACGCACAAAGTAATTCAAAATGGCGTATTCTTTTTGGGTGAACTTGATCGGCACGTCGTTTGCCCTTGCTTCCATTTTTTTAAAATCTATGACTACATTTCCGAAGCGATATGCCTCTATTGATTCTTTAATCGGATAGGCCCGTCTGAGTATGGCTCTGATTCGGGCAAGCAATTCGGATAAGCTAAAAGGTTTTGTGATATAATCGTCGGCCCCATAATCAAGTCCCGCAATTTTATCCATTTCAGAACCTCGGGCCGTTAACATCACTATTGGTAGTGATGGTTTTTCAAGTTTAACTTTTTTGCAAATTTCAAAACCATTCAAGCCGGGCAGCATAATATCTAAAATCAGCAGGTCTATTTTTTTTCGCAAAGCAAAATCCAATCCCTCAGAACCGTTGGCTGCTGTACTTACTTTATATCCCTCCGTCAATAAGTTGTCCTTTAATCCGGTAAGAATGCTAATGTCGTCTTCAACCAATAATATGTGTTTTTTATCTTCCATAATGCGCTACTAACAATTTAATATGATGGTAAATTTACTCCCCTTATCTAAGGAACTGTTTACAAGAAGTTCTCCATGCTGGGCTTTTATAATATCCTTGCTAACAGTGAGCCCCAGACCCGTTCCACTGATATTTTCGTTCTTTTTTGAACTTACCCGATAGAATTTTTCAAAAATCCTGTTCAGTTTATTTTCAGGTATTCCAATTCCATGATCTTCCACTTCAATAAATGCGTGATGACCTTTTTTAAAGAGCCTGATTTCAATTTTCTTCGTAACATCAGAATACTTGATCGCATTGGTTATAAGATTCGATAGGACCTGCTTTAATCCTTCAGGATCTGCTTTAGCCATCACATTCTCCTCAATTGACAGGTGTACTTCAAACTTGTGAATTTCTAACCAGTAATTCATTTCCTTCATGATTTCTCCTATTATTCCGCCTAATTCACAGTCCCTAAGCTTGTAATTCAGTTTGTTGTTTTCAGTTCTTGAAAAATCAAGAATATTATTGATCATTCGCTTCAATCGTTCACTTTCTTTTACAATGATATGTGCGTACTTCTTTGTCTGGGCTTCCGAATCGACCCTGCCAAGAACAATAGAATCGGCAAACATATTGATTGATGTAAGCGGCGTCTTCAATTCATGCGTAACGTTGGAGACAAAATCTGCTCTGATCCGATCTGTTCTTTTTTTCCTGTTCACATCCCGAACAAGAATAAATAAACCTATCAGCATGGCCGCCAGTAATAGAAATAAGCCCACCGCAGTTGTTATTTTTCTGTTTAGGACAAAATCATCTACCGTTCTTGGGTTTTTTAATTTTACTTCGATTACTTTTTGACTGAAGAACGGAGAAAAATTGCTATTAACAATTAATCTTTCATTGAAAAAAGTGTTATTGGGGACAAGATCTGCTAATTGAATATCATATTCAAATTTGATTGATGTTTGATTGGTTCCTGATGAAACGATGCTGTCAATATGCTTTAAGGAAACTAAAAAACCAAGGGCCAAAGTATCTGTTTGTTTGAGGAGCATTATTTGATCAAAATCATTCCTGTTAGTCACTCCTGAGAAATTGTGAATTCTGGGCAAGGACTCCATTTCATTCTCAGTTACAATGGCAACCATGGTTTCTTTGTAATCTCCAATTGATGTGATCCTATTTTTTATAATTTGGCAGATATACTTGATCTGCTGTCGTGTTTCCTCACGTTCAATCTTATTGGCCCATTGCTCAACGTCCTCAATTAAATCGGCAGTTGAGCTGTTGTAAGGAATGGTATTGTTTCGTAATCCCTTAAGAAATATCATCAGAACTTCCTCTATTTCATCATTTAGTTTGGTACCTGATAATTTTAAGAGCTGATCCAATGAAAAATAGGCATATGGAAAGCCAAAATCATTCAGAGTAAAGTTCAGATCTGTGATAATATTTTTATAGAATTCCAGTGCTTTTTTTTCATCACCTGTCTTTATATATAATCGAGAAAGGGCATTGAATACTTTAGCCGAATCAATGGCAGATTTTGCCAGCTTTATTGCATACAAATACTGTTTTTCAGCCAACTCATAATTGCTTTGGGCGAACTCAAAGCGCTCAGCTTGTCTAAAAGTTTGGCTGTAAGCCCCTGATGCCGGCCTTGTTTTGGTTGTGAAGGTGTTTTCTAAAAAATGGGGTCTGACAAGGACCCCGTTTTTATCCATAATGAAATAGTCGTCTATGATCTCATTTTCTTGATTCAATGTGTCATTTTGAGTTATATTATCAAGAGAATGCACCAGGTTCTCCAATGTATGTTGAAATTCAATTCTGTAATTTTCAACAATTTTCTGCTCTTCTTCAAGAATACGCTTGTCGGTAAGTTCCCTTAAATTTGAGATGCTATTCACACTCAGGTAAACCATGATCCCGCCGGATACCAATAATGTGATCAGATATATGTATATCAGTCTGGAACCATGGATTATATGTTTCGCCGTTTTGATCAATAGTTCAGTTTAATTCAAAAACTTTACCCAATTTGTAAACACTTTTCCCCGGGTTTGAAACAACCCTGATCAAAAATTGATCTTTTTTTGGATGCTTTTCAAACACCTCAATATTGTCATTTTCGAAAAGTAATTTTAAATCGAGTTCCTTCAATGGATTGCCTTCTTCATCAAGTACCTGGATTCCTCTTCTTTGATTTTCTTCATCCCACCGCAGATCAATAAAGCTATTCTTTCCATTCGCCGAGGGAATCGGGAATATATGGTGCGGATATCCGCCTTCTTTTAATGTTTTTATTTCGTGCGTATTGATGTCGTATTCGTATACCCCAAAACGGTTCATGGCCCGCACCTTGGTTTCCGCTTCATCCGAAAATCCTTCAAACCAGAACCCGTCTTCAATAGTAGCGATGGCATTTTTTTCTTTGGTCTTTCTGTTGTATTGCATGGCATTCTTCCAGCCCAAGGATGAGTAATAAATGATATCCGGTTTTTTTGAATAACGCATGTACTGCCCCACAAGTTTCATGTCGGTATGCTTGCTGCCGGGTAGG
This sequence comes from Flavobacteriaceae bacterium, assembly GCA_024644745.1. Classification (GTDB taxonomy): domain Bacteria; phylum Bacteroidota; class Bacteroidia; order Flavobacteriales; family Flavobacteriaceae; genus Lutimonas. The sequence continues at coordinate 13,674 of JAHEHF010000069.1, read as the reverse complement.
GTAAGAATAGGGGTCACATCTTCTGTATCAACATCTATCTCGAAGAAACCTCCTGCATAATTTTCTCTTGAGCGCCCGTTTACGATCAGTTTGTTTCCATGGTAAGACCATTCAGGCACCATCCAGCTATTGGCGCGGGGCCAGTGATTCTGGTAAAGGTCTATATCCAGAAATTTTGATTTTCCGGTTTTTGAATCGTATATGAAGATGGCATATTTATTGCCAAGAGCAGGGTCATATTCCAGATCGGGACCAACATTTCCGTATCCTCTGAAAGTCTCCGAATACCAGGTATGATAGCTGATATATCGTCCATCCTTTGAGTAACGAGCGAAATCTCCTCCGTATTTCAACGAGGGTAAGCTGATCTTATTCACGCTGTTGGCATCAAGATCCAGATTTTTATCAAGATCAACTGTAAAAATTTCCTTCCTGGATGTATTTGTTCTGTAATAGATCGCCCCCTGGTTATCTATGCCTTTCAGGTCTACACCCTGACCAAGATCCTTCATAATGAGAAGCTCCTTTCCTACGGGCCGGCCTTTTTCAATACTTTTGGCCATAAGATCAGTGCTGATGAAATTGTCGAAGGCATAAAGAATCTTATCCCCTTTTGGGCTCCAAAAAGGACTTGTCTCATTGAAGCTCTCCGTTGTAAATGGAGATTCCATTTTGTTTCTTATATCGTACACAAAAATATCTGAACTATTGGAGACATCAGAAAAATTAGTATAGGCGATGAATTGCCCGTCAGGAGAATATCTAAAGTGATATTCAACACTGCTGCCCGGTTTTACATCAATTGTTTTTAAGACATTCAGCTTTTTATTCGAAAGAGTCATTTCCACGAGTTCATGATTCCATGTATTATTAACCATACGTTTTCTGGTGAACAGCAATTTCTGATCGTCCGGTGAAAAATCGAAAATATCACCAATTCTTCCAATAGTACGATCGTCATCGTCCGGTCCTTTTTCGTTATAGTTTATCATTTTATTTTGCCTGCTGGTCATCAGAATTTCGGTGTTACTGCCATTTGCATCAGAGATGCGTATATCTTTTCGATCAGCATTCGAATAGGCGATGCAATAGACCATTTTCTTACTGTCATGAGTCCAGACGGCAGACCAGGGCAAATACTTTTCCGGAGAATCATAATTGTTGGTGTTTTCTGAAGTGATGAACGTCTCTTTTCCGGTCAGAAAATCATAACTTACCAATTCCGGGGCACCATTACTGTATCCCATCCAAACCATATACCTCCCATTGGGGGAAACCGAAAAAATAATGTTCTCTATTCCCTTTTTTAGTTCCTGGATCACAACACCTTCCGATTCTGGAACCCTATTCTCATGTTGCAGGTTTTTCAGTTTTCTTTTGGCAACTGCTATTAGATCTTTCTGGTCACCGAATTCCGTAATCAGTTTTTGGTAAGTGGATGAAGCTTTTTTCTGCCCCAGTTTTTCATAGCAGATACCCAGTTGCAATAGGGCCTTAGCACGATACGCTCGATCGGCATTAGGGTCATTGGCAAGATTTTCATAAATTTCGATAGCGGCATCAAGGTCCCCTTCACCTTCCTCTTTCATCATTCCCTGTTGAAGTATTTTTTCGGAATTTTGAGCCGATATAGATGCTGGGATTCCTAATAAAAGGAATATCACTAAAAATGTTATTGAGGTTTTCATAAGAATATTTTTTAAGATTTATTCTTTATAAAATTACGGGATGTCTGAAGTCACGATGTCATAGATTGGTATAAGAAATGTAAAAATTTTGTCATTTTTTGATGTAAGGTTCTTCCTTTTTGTGATTCAAGCCATCGATCTGCAATATCATCATATCTCAATCGCAACTCATACGACCTCCCCAATTGTAATTCTGTGAAACTTAAAGAATTGATTAACCTTTGCCTGGTTCCATCTTATAGGGTATAGGAAGCGGATCATGAGTTTGGTTTGAACTCAACAAGTTATACAATGAACAACTGAAAACCAATGACAATTATCAGCCTATGTTTATGACTATTTCCAAAATGGCAAGTTTTAAGCAAAGGAATTTTAAATAGCAGGTTGACGAATTTCTGGACCTTATCTTCACATTTAAATTTCATGGCTATAAAAAAAAATTTGTTTTTTAGTACGAATCGTATTATATTTGTAGTACGAATCGTATTATTATGAACAAAGTTATAAAACCAACATTACTGGATTTTGCTATTCTCGGATTGATCCAGGAAAAACCTTTATCGGGTTATGGCATTCGAAAAGTGTTTGAGGAAACCGCCATGGGTAACTACAGTAATAGCCCTGGAACAATCTATCCGGCCATTAAAAGGTTAGAGAAATTTGAATTGGTTCAAAAGATTACCCAAAAAGATGCCGCCAAAACAGGATTTCAAATTACCAAAAAAGGGCTTTTACAGCTCAAAAAATGGCTCGTGAAACCCATAGAAAAAAGGGAAGTTGAAAAGAAAACAGATGAACTTTTACTTCGCTTTGCTTTTATGGAAACCCTGGTGGATAAAAAGCAGAAATTAATTTTCCTTCATTCTTTTCACGACCTTTTAAAAACATATATTCAAGATCTTCAGGCTTATTACAGCCAAGAATCAAACCAAATGCCTTTGCATGGCAGACTCGCATTTCAGCATGGCATCGAGTCGAGCAAAACAACCTTGAAATGGTGTAAAAAAGCAATCAAGACATTAACTTAAAACAGACAATCATGAAACTCCATTATAATATAAAAATATTCCTATCCTCACTTATTATACCTGGCTTATACTTTATTTTTGACGCCTTGTTCTATTCAAATTTCAGCCTGAATTCCAATAGTTTATGGGTTATGATTTCGAATATCCTGATTGTCGTTTTACTGGGCCTGTACATATCCCATTCGAGTTTAAGAGGCTTAAAACTGACGCTTTCTGTATTTTTTATTTATTATACCATCGGCCACTTCAATCTCTTAATCGAAGCTTACATTTTTAATGTAACCAACCGGGCAGAAACCATCAAAGAAATGCTTCAAGGCCTTTTTACGGCAATAATTTTTGCGCCATTATTTGTGCTGATCCTCAATAAATGGGAGGGAAGCTCAGAAACCTTAGAATTTAAAAGACGATCTGTCTTGAGTTGGATCTGGAGAGCGGCCCTTGGCGTATTGATCTATCTTATATTTTATTTAGCTGCCGGTATGGTTTTACAAGCCACATATTCCGATTTGATGTCTTTTTATGAAGATAAACTGCCAGCTATGGATGTAATGATATTAACGCAATTTCCAAGAGGGTTTTTATTTGTACTTGTGGCGATCCTGATGCTTCGAACTTTGAAGTTGCCAAAAATCAAAAGAGCCATGATCATAGGGTTTGTGTTTTCCATCATCGGAGGTATTGCACCCTTGATCCCACCCAGCGACTTTATGCCTGCAAATATCAGAATGGTGCATGGAATAGAAGTAGGGATCTCAAATTTTCTCTATGGAATGACATTAGCATATTTACTGGGCCAGGAATTGCTGAATAAAAAATCAGTGTAAATAAAGTGAGATGATTTTCAGTCGATCTAGCCAAGAATCTTTATTTAAGATATTATAATACCCTTCTGTATAAATGATTCGGTAGATAGACTCTTTTTGATTTAGGGGGCACAAAGGCCTCCCGGCAACTGAATAAATCCTAATAATTTTGGGATGGAATAAGGTAGCAGCCATCGAATGCAATGACTTGGGCCGCGATGGATCAAAATGATTTTCGAGCCATCACCTTTTGTGCATGGGCGGGCTCCCGGGGATTTCCATAGAACCCCTTCCAATTCAAAAAATACATTTTCTTTTTCACTATTTATTTTCAAGTCGCTCTATCTCTTTTTTCAAATCTTCGGATAAAACCAACAACTTTGATTTGGTCGATTCTAAAGGTTTTTCTATCAACCACCCGATATGATGCTTTTGAGTTCTGATAAAATACAAATATTCTTGATCGGATTTTAATCTCTCATAATCTAAAGGAATCATTTCTCCCTGGAAGTTCAAATCTCTATAATCCCCATTCCAGAAATCTTTGAATCGCGTATTTAATAAGTCCTGGCTTGAGCCCAACAAAAAATCCCTGTACACTATTTCAAAATTATTGATCCATTCATCATCATCTTCATACAATTTAACGATTCTTTTTCTGATATCAGCATTAGAAATGAGGTCAACCCCAACAGATTTTAAGGTTTCAAAAACATTGTTGTCTAAATCGGAATCACCGTAAAACCGGGTGGAGGTAAAGAAATGATTTTTTAGAGAATCATTGTAGGGCCTGTCATTTTCAATATGATCCAGAATGATTCCAATCGAAATTTTCGCTCCTCTGTAAAAGGCAAGACTGACATCAAACTCATCTAAGTCTTCCTGAAATTGACCTTGAAAGGATTTGAGAATTTCTATTTCCTTCTTAACCCGAAGCCTTGATTGATTCCATGTATTGATCTGCAGGGCAATCAATATTCCGATGACCACAAGAATGATCTCTCCAATGGCATATCGGGAATATTTTAAAACTTGGTTGTTATCAGACATTTTTTTACGGATTCGTCTAAAAAAAGGGATCATAGTTTTATTATTAATGTCAGTTTGCCATTCTTCCCTTCCGCTAAAAATGTCTGCCAGGCATTTTCTAAACACTCAGTCTTTTAAGAAGGGTCCTGTTTGGTTTTGTCGGGTCAAGTTACGAAATTTCAAACAGCATACCTTCGGCATATGAACGGGCCTGAGATGAAGGGTTACGGGCTCTGGTGAAGCGTGAAAACAGGGAATCCAAGAATCTGAACACAGCCATGTACTACAGTAGGCTTGGGATGCATGATCAAGAAGTGAACTGGTTTTTAAAAGGGTTGCAAAGCCGTGATGTTGACGTCCAATACGTGGTTGGCTTGCCCGGTCCACAGGAACTTTTCAAAGATCTGCGATTGAAACACATTCCGGAAGAGATTGGCCTCCCCGGGTATTGAGGCCAAGTGTAAAATCACTTGATCTTCTCTCTTTATTACAGTTGTTCATCTGCAAAGCCTTACAAAAGAAGAACCCCATGGAAGCTCTCCAGCGGCTCATGGGGTTTTGATAAGCTTATCATATGCTTCTATAACGTTTTTGTACCCAAAGTATTGTTTATATGAACCTTTAGAATTTGCCCTTATGTCTTTGCCATAGGTGTCGTCCCTAAGATGGCCTTACGACAGGTTGAGCAGTCGGGCATTTTTAACCTTGTCGCCCGCATCGCTTTGTCAGATATGGGCCGTTCACGTGTATAAAAAGAAACAAGACTGCTTTCAGGTAAATTTTGAGATGATCAATGGATGGTCGATGTAAACAGACGCACATCCGGTTCATAACAAATCATACACAAAAACCCAGTATGCTATTTTATAAAGCCTGTAACAATTACAAGGCTTTCGCGTCATAATTTAGCAGCAATAATTCAAGTCAACCTCTTATGCATATAAAAAGCACAGGCTCCAAATCATTGACCGATTACAGTATCAACATAAAAATAAAATTGGCAGCGCTTTGGACTGCACTGATGTTTTTATACGTATATGCCGACTTTTTTCAGCTGATGACCCCTAAAAAATTAGAGAAGATGATCAATCTTCAAACTCCTATGGGACCGACATCTCCAGAAATTTTGGTGATTTTTTCTGTCATTTTAATTATTCCTGCCTTGATGATTTTTCTTTCTGTTTTTCTAAAACCACAGATCAATAAATGGTTGAACATCATTGTTGCATTGATTTATGCGAGCATGTCTATTCTGATTATAGTTTCAACTATTGGGGATCAATGGCATACCTTCTATGTCCTTTATAACTTTGTTGAAGCCATAGTATTTTCAATAATCATATGGCAAGCATGGAAATGGCCGAGAGAAGAATAGACCTATGGCTAATCCCATGCTAAAATCGCAGCTACATCATCAGATCCAATTTATACAGAAAAACCTCATAAAACAGATGAATATAAATCACAAACAAAGCCGTTTGGTAGCCATAGCAAGAACAGCAGGAATTTGGTATTTACTCATGGCAGTTTCGGGTATTTTAGGATTTTTGATACTCCATCCTCAGGTTTATGATGCCGATCCTCATCAAACTTTAAGCAATCTGGTAGAAGAAGAATCACTTGCCCGCGCGCGTTTGTTGGCAGAATTCGTGATTATTATTTCGCAGGCACTTACCGCTATTTGGTTTTATAGGTTATTCAGAAATATAAATGAGTGGGCCGCCTTGGCTACTGGAATTTGGGGGACGGTCAATGCCGTTGCTATTCTGATAAGTGCCATATCTATGGGTGCTGCCATTGAATTGGCGATGTCATCTCAGGTAATGGAAGATAAAGTGGTCATAATTGATTTGTTGACCAGTCTGGTATCAAATGCCTGGGGCATTGGAGGACTTTTCTTTGGCCTATGGCTCATTCCAATGGGATATATCATTACCAGCTCTAAAAGAATGCCTGTTTGGTTAGGCAGGGTATTGATCGTGGGTGGCATAGGCTACTTAATGAGCACCGGCCTTAAATATTTTGGCATTTCAGGTTCCTGGACAGCCACCCTTACCTTGCCTGCCACCTTGGGAGAGTTCTGGATGATAGGATATTTATTGATTTTTGGAATACGACCCGAAAATGGGCAAACAGGAATGAAAACAGGACTCAATAATGGGAATAGCGAATAGCCTGCCGCAGGCGCGACAAAGAAAACTCCGTAGCCGCGACACTTACCTGTAATAAGAAAGGATAAAATAATGAAAAGCTTAGTTTACACAATTATTTTAAGTATTATCGCAGTGAGCTGTTCCACTCCTAAAAAGCTGCCAGCTGATATTGAATACACCATTCAAAATAATTTAAAGGATAGTATACCTAATGTTCAGGTGACATTTGATTATTCTAGTGACAGCAACGGATTGATCATATTGAGGTACGAGAATGATTCATGGGGTGATCATGATATCTTCAACTGTATAAACAGGTTCGATATAACTCCCAAACCGAAAAATATAGAGTTTTTAAGAGATAGTAGTCGAATCATCATTAAAACAAGCCCCAACATGAATCATACCCTTCGCTATCAGATCGTTCAGGATTATGATGGTTTACCAATGAATCAAAAAAGATACAGACCGATGATAGACGCTACTTATTTCCATATTTTAGGTATGAGATTGTTCATGACTCCTGAGGCTGTTTTTGAATCTGACACAAGCAAAGCGAAAATCAGAATTGACTATGATGACAAAACCAGGGAGGGTATATTTCACAGCAGTTTTGGAAAAAACACTTCACAAAATATAGAAGTTTTAAGAGAAGATTTGTATGCTTCTTTTTTTGTGGGAGGCGACTTCAGAAGATATTCTTTTACCCATGATCAGGACACCGTTTATTTTGTTACAAGAGGTAAATGGAAGACCTTTCAGGATCAGGATATTTTCAAGATATTAAAAGAAACGATTGGCTCACAACGAAGTTTCTGGAACGACCCGAGAAAAGGCAATTTTTCAGTTTCTTTGGTACCCACTTACGAAAACTGGTATTCTGTGGGCGGAAGTGGATTTTCATCTTCTTTTGTTTCTTTCGCTTCCAACAATGATAAGGTTACTTTAGCTCAAATGCAATGGTTGTATAACCATGAAATGCTTCATAAATGGATAGGAAGAACAATTCTCAACGAAAATGAAGTGGAGCAATATTGGTTTAGTGAAGGATTTACCGATTATTATGCTTATAAATTGATGTTGAAAAACGACCGCCTGAACCTAACAGAATACATCGACGTGATCAATAAAGAAGTCATTGTTCCTCACTATCTGGATCCGGTAAACAGTACTCCGAACGCCGAATTGACTTTCGAGGAATATTGGTCGAATTACGCAAAATATATGAAGCTTCCTTACAGGCGAGGACTATTGTACGCATTCTATATTGATAATCAAATCAAGGAACAAAGCCAGTATTCGCGAAGTTTAGATGATTTAATGCTTGATTTGTTTTCCATGGCATTACATGATAAGAATATCAGATTTAATCAGACCCTGTTCATCAAGACCTTGTCAGATTACTTAACTGCAAGTGATCTAAAATCAGACTTTGAGCAATATATTCTGGAGGGCAAGTTCATTGATTTTGAAAATGGCTTACCCAATGGCATTTCAATTGAGTATCAGGAAAACATTCCTATCTTTAAACCAGACACGGAGGATTTAATAGAACTTGAAAAAAAACTTAAACGATAAACAATTAAGCCAAAACCATGTATCGTGCTCAGCACACCCGGGCAAGCTATTCCAAAACAAATCCTTGTTAACCCTTTATATCTGAATTTATGAATAAAGAAAATCTAATCTTGAAATTGTACTCCATTACCGTAACCGGTGTATTGGTATTCTTTTTTTTAGTTGGTTTTAAATCAACGCCTTCTGATCAGAAGTTTGAGGAAATTTATGTAGAACGAATAAATATAGTCGAGCCTGATGGAAAACTTAAAATGGTAATAAGTAACAAGCAGCGCCAACATCCTGGAATGCATGATGGTCATATCTTGGACCCGAGAGAGAGGCCGCCGGGAATTATTTTTTTTAATGAGGAGCAGGATGAAATTGGAGGTTTGGCTTTTTATGGAAACAAAGAAAGTGGTGGTAACAACCTGTTCCTGTCTCTTGATCAATATAAAAACGATCAAATAATGCAATTAAAGCAATCTTCAAATGAAAATGGAGACAATCAATACGGCTTGCAACTGTGGGAAAGAGATAAGAAGTTAACACCGGTTGTTTTACAAAAAATAATGGATTCTTTAGACGAGGAAGGCTATTATTATCAACAGAAAATGGATTATCTGAGAAAAATGAATGATGGAAATCCAATCAATGAGCCAAGATTGTTTATCGGGAAAAAATACAATAGAGAAACAGGCTTATTTGTTCAGGATAAATCTGGCAATGACCGTTTGCGTTTTTATATAGATTCTGATAATGCGCCCAGAATTGAAGTATTAAATGAGAAAGGTGAGGTCATCAAAGATATTATTGAAAACTAAAAGCTGACAACAAGCTATAAACGCAGTTTACCTGTGTCTGTTTAAGTGGTTCAGGTCGGCGGAATTCACTCGGAATGGCTTATGCCGGCCGCTGGCATTGTCAATAAAAAATACCCGGTCAATTCTGATCTTCAGTCTTTTTGCTGTTTTCAATCGAAATACTATACACGAATCTTAAACTGGCAATCCATCCGTCATGTATGGAGGCTGTCTTAGCGATTCTGTGGTCTCCAAAAGTGACCAGGGGAATGCTCAAATCCACCTTCTGATCTGCCTTATATTGCTTGTAGCTTCTTCCGATGGCATAACCAAACCTTCCTTCCAGAAAGAAGTCACCAAATAGCTTATATCTGGCATAAAGTGTCTCATCAATGCTTTTTCTTTCTATATAATCTCCTTCATAATCGGGATGGCCGAGTCTGTAGGTGGTTACCAATCCGAAGTGACTCCATCCGCCTTCCAGTCGATCATTGAACTTGTATTTTATCTTTGAGTATATCGGTAACAGACCCGCTACAGACCAACGCTCATTTATCTTCCAATCAAGATTGACCAGGGGCACCAGATTAGGTCCAAAAAACTCTTGATTGAAAAGGGCGCCGAACCCGATTCGGAGCGTTTCACGGTATTTTTTTTCATAAACTGCGATACCTCCCCATTGAAAGTGATCCGAATTCAGGTCTTTGAAATCTGTCATCAGCCTGGGCGCGAGGAGAATTTGCAGGGTTCGGTCATTTTCAAATTTTTGAATCAATCCTGTCCTTAATATAAGCCCATGAATCTGTACAGGATTCATAACATCTTCAGGCATTTGTTCGTCATTAGAAACCTTCCAATAGAAATAATTCAGGCTTGAATACCATATGCTCTTTTTAGAAAGTTGTGCAGGTGCTACGAGCGAAGCCATCAGACCTGTTTCCTGACCTTTACCTTCATAAATTGAATCATAGGAGGATGGAAATCCGTACCGGCCCGAAAGTGTCAGAATATCTAACCTTTCCTGGGCAAATGCATTGAACAGAGTTGCAAAGGACAAGGTAATCAGCAATTTATTTTTCACAAGATCGATATTTTTTTTATCAATGAACAAGCCGGCATTTTGATACCTGCATTCTATTGTACCAATGTAATCATTGCATCAGTCAGATTGGTATTTTTTTAATTCTGGTCTTATTCGGGTGTAATTCTCCTGAATACCCTCTATCTTAAACTTCTTTTTCAGGGAACCAATGGCCGTTCCGGTTGCTGCCCTAAAGTTCCGAGCGAAATGGCAGCGACAGCGGCCTTTTCCTCTTTGTTAAGAGTCATAAACCCGGGTTCATCATCACCGTCTTCCAATCCAGCAATAATTCCGATGGCTGCTCCCACACCGGCACCAATAGCCCCGGCTATGCCAATGGCTCCTATCTTTCTAAATTTCAATTTCTCTATTTCTTTGACCGGAATTTCTATCATCTTTTTTTCTCCTGAATACTTAACAACAATTGAACTGTCTTTCAGAGTGATCAGTCTACCCCGATATTTCATGTCTTTGTGACTTGTTTCAACCCAAATCGTATAATTCTTTTTTTTCTTATTCTGCGCAAAACCAATAGATAGACTTGCAAAGAAAATTAGCAATGATATAAAAATAAGACTTGTTTTCATTTTTAAATATGTTTTGCATAAACTTATAAACAAATGTATTTGACAGTAAGGGTTTGATTGTCCTAAAAAATACGATTTGAATTTATCGGGACAAACCTTCTGAGACAAAATGGGATTATTGGATTATGCCATTGGTTGATCGGCTAATTCTATTTTTATTACCTTAGAAGAACAAAGTCAAAAATTCTATGGGAGACAAATTAACCCTGCTAGATCTGATCAATCTAATTTTTATCACAGGAGTTTTATATGGTCTGATATTTTCTTTTACCCTTTTCTTTATGAAGAAAAAAATGGGAAAACCTATTTTATTCTTAAATCTTCAAGTCCTTTTTATAACCCTGAACAATTTGCAGGCATGGTTAATTGACATGAATTTGGTCAGTTCATGGCCTTACATCAGATACATGCGTGTTCCCTGGTACGTGATGTGTATGCCTATGTTTTATGTCTTTTTAGTGCATTACCTAAAATTATCGAGCAGAAGGTTTTATGTTCTGGGAATTACCCTTGGACTGTTCGGTTCCTTTATTCTTTTGCGTGTGGGTCTTATTTTTTATGCCCAGCAAAATCATTTTGGTGAAGATCAGCTCAAATACTTTATGGATAAATACAGCAGCATTGAGGAAATCATCTGCTATTCTTATACATTGGCTATTTTTCTTTTATCGCTGACCACCTTTTACAGACGTCAATATTTATTTACAATTGTTCTGGAGTATGATGATTTAAAATGGATCAAACATTTTTTAAACCTGGCGGGCCTGATCCTGGTGATATGGTTAACAGCTATCATTAAGAGTATCGGAAACAGTGTTTTTAGTTCACCTGAGATTTATTACCCACTCCGACTAAGCACAACCATTCTGATCTATTGGATAGGATTTAAAGGATTGTTTCGATTTCGCATTAAGGAAGACCGTATTGTATTGAGAAAAAACATCAGGAAGCAGATTAAAACAGAAACCAAGGAATTCCTGTGGGATCAAGACGGGCATACTGAATTGAAATCTGACAAGCGGAGGGAACAGTTTGATCGGGTGAATGCCTTTGTCATTGAGCAAAAGTTATATCTTGACCCCTACCTGAGTCTTGAATCTCTGGCAAGATGCTCCCAGCTGAGCAGCGGCTATTTATCTAATTTGATCAATACTTTCGGAGACATCCATTTTGCCGACTATATCAACAGGTTCCGTGTAGAACAGGCGAAAAAAATGTTAAAAGACGGCGATTATTCAGCTTATACGATCATATCAATCGGTTTGGAATCCGGGTTTAACTCAAAGTCTACATTTTACAAAGCCTTCAAAAAATTCACCGGGATGACGCCCAGGGAGTTCAAAAATGTTAATTCATAGCGTTTCATCATCTTTTTTCCATTGGCCCATGAATGAACAGCATCATCAGAATTCTGACCAGCATGGAATATTACCTCGGGATCAATTATATATACGACTGCATTTTTGAATTTCTCCTGATGCTTTAAAGGAATTGTCTGGGTACTATTCTGAGTGAAACACAGGATTTTATGATCTTCTTTAAAAATAGAGCATTAGGATTGTGTTCTTATTTCGGCCTGAACATGTTCAAGTACCTTCAGGAGTTCCTGTTTTGTCATTTCGCATCTGTTGATATAAGATTGACGCCATTCCATGTCATCGAGCAATCCATTCAATAAAGTCGGATCAAGCAGGGCTTTTTCGGTAAACCCAAGATGAATAAATGTCTTTCTGGGCTGGTTGAACGAGAGGATTTTTTGATCGAAGATTTCACCGTTGTACTGCAACCTTTGATAGGCATATTCATAAAGATTCGTCAATGATGATTTCAAACTGTTTTGAGAGATCATGTCTAAATTACCACCTAATACCAGGGATCTGTATGTTCCGGCAACGGGGAAGAAAGTAGGATTTCCTCCGGCCTGGTAGGCGTAAATGGAGTCAAATTTTGAAAGGTTTTCAGGCTTGTAATTTCTTACCAGGGCAATTAGTTTTAAGCTTCTCTCGTAATAAGCCTGTTGCTCGGTAATCACCTGTTCTATCATTTTCTGATCCGTCTGCAAATCTGTTTGAAGATTTTTCAAATAGGAGACCTCGCGCTGGGCCGTCTTCTGCTCTTCATTCCAATTGTTGATGTACAAGGCGATTAAAATACCTACCACAACAAGCAGAATCTCTCCAATGGCGTATCTGAAATACTTATAGAATTCATTTTCTGAGGCTAATCGCCAGCGTATTTTGCGAAAGAATGAGATCATAAGTTTTGTTGTTGACGTTTAAATATAGAGAAAATATGGCTTTCCAATGGTTTTCTAGAAATTGTAGTGTGCTCATCTTATGTAAAGCAGCTTTTTAGTAGTCATTCGGATATCCTTGTACAGACCACGGTTACCCTCTCGGCTCATGAGAGCATTCATAAGATTTGAGGTTTTATGTTGTGATTAAAATTAAGCTATTCAAGTTTATTTGTTTTTAAATGTTTGCTAACAGTCTTTGCTAATAGTAGCTCCGTGGTTTAGCAATTAACCTTACAAGTACAAACCAAGCTGGAAATTCCTATGTAATTTCAAAAGCAGGTGGAAAAAAGCAATTACTTATAACCATTTTTGTGTGCAGTTGTTTATGAAATCATTCAGTATTGCTACCCATTTTAACTTGTTCAACCATTGAGAATAAGTCATAAACTACCCATCGCTCTTTAAGTTTATTATTCTCTACTCTGTAAATGGCAATTCCATCCATTGATATTTCTTTATTTGTAGGAGGCATTCCCATAAATTCCCCCTTTTGAGTTCCAATAAGTGTCCAATAAACTGTAACCTTGTCACCCTCTGCAATTAAATCGTTTACAACGTAGTGCGTATCAGGATAAGATTTTAATACTGGATTATAAAAATCATAAAATCCATCTACACCAGTTCTACTGTCTTTTGGCCAATCGTG
>JAHEHF010000015.1:41529-49211 GCA_024644745.1 Flavobacteriaceae bacterium | reverse complement strand
TATATACAAGGATCTACTTCACAAATTATTGATTTGTAAAGACCACCACCAAGTATGAATTGTATTATTTTTCATGTTATGAAGGCAAATTTATAAACTTTTTTTAATTATCAAAGAAAATATGAGAACTTTCTAATAATTGATCTATTAATTGATATTTTAGCAACCCGAAGAACTAATAAATCATAGGTTTATCCTTCTCTTTTGCTATAAATTATTTTGGCTATAATTTGCATCAAGACCAGCAGTCCTGAAACAATATTTGCAAGTATGATAGAGAAACTATTTATTTTGATCCCGTAGATCAGCCAAAAGACCATTCCCACAAAAAGTACAAGATACATCGATAACGAGATTCCTTTGACCTCTCTTGTCTTCAAGGTTTTATATACCTGCGGCACAAAGCCTGAGGTTGTAAGTATGGCCGCCATAATACCAATGTATTCTAAATTCAGGTCCATCAGCCAACAATATTGACGATCTTGCCCGGCACAACAATCACTTTTTTGGGTACTCTTCCACCCAGTTGCTGCTGCGTACGTTCATCTTCCAACACAGCTTTCTCAATAGCTTCCTTATCCAGATCAAGTGACAGCTCCTTGGTAAATCGCATTTTCCCATTGAAAGAAACAGGATAATTCTTGGTGCTCTCTACCAGATACCTCGCTTCAAAAACCGGAAACTCAGCAGTTGAAATTGACCCGGTGTTACCCAGTTTTTCCCATAATTCCTCCGCTATATGCGGTGCATAAGGAGAGATCAGTACAGCCAGGGGCTCAAGGATCGCACGCTTTTGACACTTCATGGCGGTTAATTCGTTAACGGCTATCATGAAAGAGCTGACCGAAGTATTAAATGAAAAATTTGCGATATCTTCATCCACTTTTTTAATCGTCTTGTGCAGGGTCTTCAATTCCTGTGCATCAGGCTTTTCGTCTGAAACAAAAAATAACCCGTTATCAGGATGAAATAATTTCCACAATCTTTTTAGGAATCCGTGAACACCTGATATCCCCGCCGTATTCCATGGTTTGGCCTGTTCCAGAGGTCCAAGGAACATTTCGTACAGCCTGAGTGTGTCTGCCCCGTAATCACGACAAATATCATCAGGATTTACGACGTTGTACTTTGATTTTGACATCTTTTCAACTTCGCGGCCAACAACATATTTTCCATCCTCGAGTATAAAATCCGCTTTGGCCAGGTCTTTGTTCATGGTATGTCGTCTGAATCCTTCAATATCAAGTTCATTTGATGCATTGACCAGGGCAACATCCACATGCAGCGGCTGTACCTTTTGATCTCCAATCAGTCCTTTTGACACAAACGTATTCTCTCCTTCAATGCGGTATACATAAGCTGATGTGCCAAGGATCATTCCCTGATTGATCAGTTTTTTGGCATATTCATGAACGGGGACAAGACCTTTGTCAAAAAGAAATTTCTGCCAAAACCTGGAATACAGCAAATGTCCTGTGGCATGTTCACTTCCTCCTATGTACAGGTCAACGTCTCTCCAGTAGTCCAGGGCCTCCTTTCCACAAAAAGACTCTGCATTACTGGCGTCCATATAACGGTTAAAATACCATGAACTTCCTGCCCATCCCGGCATGGTGTTGAGCTCAAGCGGAAATATGGAGCTATGATTGATCTGATCATTGGAAACGATCTCACGGGTGTCAGTGTTCCAGGCCCAAACTGAAGCATTTCCAAGAGGTGGTTTTCCATCCTCCGTAGGTAAATACTTTTCCACCTCGGGCAGGGTGATCGGCAAACAGTCTTCTTCAATCATTTTGGGAACACCGTTAACGTAATATACAGGGAATGGTTCCCCCCAGTATCTTTGTCTTGAGAATACAGCATCGCGCAAGCGATAATTCACCTTACCCTGTCCTATCTTTTTCCCTTCAAGGGCTTCAATAACCCTTTTGATCGCTTCTCCGGAATTCATTCCATCGATAAAATCGGAATTGGTGATCCTGACGTTTTTATCTTCAACGGCCCCTTCAGATATATCCTGATCCTCAAAGATGTTTGGTATGTCGAGCTTAAAGTGTTTTGCAAAATCATAGTCTCTTTGATCCCCACAGGGAACCGCCATGACAGCACCTGTACCATAACTGGCAAGCACATAGTCTCCGATCCAGATCGGGATTCTCTTGCCGGTAAAAGGATGAACGGCAAAAGCCCCAGTAAAAACGCCTGAAATGGTTTTGACATCCGACATACGGTCCCTTTCACTTCTTTTGGATGTTGCCAGGACATAGGCTTCCACTGCTTCTTTCTGATCATCTGTTGTGATCTTTGAAACCAGTCCGTGTTCGGGAGCCAGGGTCATAAAAGAAACCCCGAATATGGTATCAGGTCTTGTCGTAAACACCTCAAAATTGTCCTGATGTCCATCAATTTGAAAGCGCACCATGGCACCTTCAGACCTTCCTATCCAGTTGGTCTGAGAATCTTTCAGCGGTTGAGGCCAGTCAATTTCATCCAGTCCATCGAGCAATCTTTGAGCATAGGCTGTTATCCGCATTGACCATTGCTTCATCTTCTTTCTCACAACCGGATATCCGCCACGTTCAGAAACCCCGTTGACAATCTCGTCATTGGCGAGAACCGTACCCAGGGCAGGACACCAGTTCACCTCCGTCTCAGACAGATAGGTCAATCGGTACTGAGATAAAATCGTTTCTTTTTTTACTTCGTCAAAGACATGCCACTGCTCTGCTGAGAATTCAGGCACATCTCCGTCGCAAGCTGCATTCACCTTAAGATTACCCTTCTGCTCAAAAATCCTTATCAATTCACTGATGTCTCTGGCCCGATCGGCATCCAGACAGTAGTAAGATTCAAACAACTGAATGAAAATCCATTGTGTCCATTTGTAATAGGAAGGATCAGAGGTTCTTACCTCCCGGCTCCAGTCGAAAGAGAATCCAATCTGGTCCAATTGACGACGGTATGTTTTTATGTTCTCCCTCGTTGTTTTCGCAGGATGCTGGCCGGTTTGAATCGCATATTGTTCGGCAGGCAATCCGAAAGAATCATATCCCTGCGGATGCAGCACATTAAAACCCTTGTGCCGTTTGTATCTGGCATAAATATCAGAAGCAATATAACCCAGAGGGTGCCCGACGTGCAAACCCGCACCACTGGGGTATGGAAACATGTCGAGTACATAAAATTTTTCCTTTGAACTTTTATTGTCCGCTCTGAAAGTTTGATTTTCGTTCCAGTATTTTTGCCACTTGGCTTCTATTTCATTAAAGTAATATTTCATCCCAGATGCTCTAATATGATTGTTCACAAAGGTGTGATCCCTGTTCGCTTCCAACAAAAAAAGAACCCTTTTGTTTCATTGCTGAAAATAAGTGCTTTGGCAATATAAACAAGGCTAAACCCAGCGTTTTATTTCAAGTTTGCAAAGTTACACTTAAAGAAGGAAAGGACAAAGCGCAAAATCTATTCTTATTTTTTATATATTTACTTTTTCATATTAATTTAAATTCTGATTCATGTATAAGCCCCTCATATACCTGATCGGTATTTTTATGCTTTTTTCATGCACGACCCGAAAGCAAAAAGCCGACCTTATTATTACCAATGCCAACATTTACACGGTAAATGACATCCTCCCTAAAGCCGAAGCCTTTGCTGTTCTTAATGGAAAATTTATCGGGGTAGGGAGTTCAGAAGAAATTCGAGCTGCATTTAAATCCAGAAACACGATTGATGCCGAGGGAAAAACAATTGTTCCGGGTCTCATCGACGGACATTGTCATTTTTATAACCTGGGCACCGGTCTTCAAAAGGTTGAACTCAGAGGAACCCGAAGCTACAAGGAAGTATTGGAAAAACTGGAGGAATTCCAAAAAGAAAAGAAAGTTGGTTTTATTCAGGGAAGAGGCTGGGACCAAAATGACTGGGAAGAAAAAGAATTCCCTGACAAAGGCCCCCTGGATAAATTGTTTCCAAAAACTCCGGTAGCACTTACAAGAATTGACGGACATGCCATGCTTGTTAATCAGGCGGCCCTTGACCTTGCCGGAATAGATGAAAATACGCAGGTGGAAGGCGGGGAGTTCATCAAAGAGAATGGCAAACTCACCGGAGTGCTTATTGACAATGCCAAAGGAATGGTCAACCGCATGATTCCCCCTTTGAGCAAAAAACAATCCATACAGGCTTTAATCGATGCGCAGGACGTTTGTCTTGAAAAGGGACTTACCACCGTGAGCGACGCCGGCCTGTCAAAAGAAACCATTGAACTTATCGACAGCCTGCAGCAAAAAGAAGTGCTGAAAATTAAAATTTATGCCATGATTTCGGCCCATCCCGATAATTTCGATCATTATTTAAAAACAGGCCCTTTCAAAACAGAGAAACTCAATGTAAGGTCATTTAAAGTTTATGCCGACGGTGCCCTTGGGTCAAGAGGTGCTGCCCTGAAAGAGCCATATAGCGACAGGGAAGGACACTTTGGTGCCCTCGTAACAAGTTCAGAGGATCTTTCATCTATAGCCAGGTTATTGGCGAATTCGGAATTTCAAATGAATACTCATGCCATTGGAGATTCGGCGAATGCATTTGTACTGAAAACCTATGCCCGTGAATTGAAGAGCAGAACAAACCGGCGATGGCGCATTGAGCATGCCCAGGTCATCGATCCGGAGGATTTTGATTATTTTACAGAAATCATACCTTCAGTGCAACCCACACATGCCACAAGTGATATGTACTGGGCCGAAGACAGACTGGGGCCTGACAGGATCAAAGGAGCCTACGCCTACAAGGATTTACTGAATATCAACGGGCGCATCGTCCTGGGTACGGATTTTCCTGTGGAAAAGGTAGACCCGATGCTTACTTTTTATGCCGCTGTGGCCAGAAAAGATCTCGCAGGTTTTCCCGACAATGGTTTTCAAAGCAGAAACGGCTTAAGCAGGGAGGAAACCTTGAAGGGGATGACCCTGTGGGCAGCCTATGCCAATTTTGAAGAAAATGAAAAAGGTTCTATCGAAGAAAACAAATACGCTGACTTTGTGATTCTTGAAGAGAACATGATGGAAGTTGAAATAGACGAAGTTCCAAATATCGAAATAAATGGAACTTATATCAACGGGGAGAAAGTCAAATGATCTATAAAATGATTTTTATAGGCGTTGTGATTCTGGTGGTATCCCAGGCAAGAACCATATTCACATGCTTTCCTTTGTCTTTGAATCCTATCGAGAAAGCTTCCAGAAATTCTGCCTTGCTGACCTTGGCCTTGGTGCGGGCCACATCATATTTTGTTTCATATTCATAAGTTCCCCAGACATCGGTGTTTGAACTCAATATCAGGGTCCACTCATTTTTATCAGGGATGGCATAAAGGACATAAGTACCTGCCTTTACCTCCTGATCTCCGAATATCACATCGTGATAGAATACAACTTCAGTGGCCTCATTGGCACCAACACGCCAAATTTTGCCATATGGAATCACATTTCCAAAAATTTCTCTGCCATCCTTCTTTGGCCTGCCGTAGAGAACCTTGATCGTTGGAGGCGATATCTTGTTGGTTCTAAAATAAACAATATCGTGAGGACTTGAATCCAAATCCTTAAATTCTTGTGCCTCGACTTTTAAAGCATAGAAGAGCATCAAAGTCGCAAGCATGAACAGTTTGATGAATATCCTTTTCATAAGCGATTAAATTTTTGCCAAAATTTGATTACCCATTGCCAGGGGAATATCAACACGTGTTGAATCCCAGGCCAATACCATACTGGTGTGGTTGAAATTGTTTTTAAAAGCAATTGTAAATACGTCTATAACTTCTGCCTCAGTTGCAGCAACCTTTATTCTGGCAACATCCTTGGAACTGTCATAAAAGAAAGCACCCCAGGTGTCTGTGTTGCTGTTAAGTATGATGATCCACTCCTTCTCACCTGGAATGGTATGCATAACATAGGTACCCGCTTTCACCAATTTATTTCCAAAAAGAACATCAGTATAGAACTTGACTTCGGTAGCTTCATTTGCACCGGTTCGCCAGATTTCACCATAGGGAATTTGATCTCCAAAAACGTTAAAACCTTTTTTCTGAGGCCTGCTGTAAACAACTTTAACCAGTAGTTCTGACATTTTTTCATTGGTCAAATAGGCAATATCAACCGGATCCTTGTCAATTCGGTCAAAACTCTGGGAATAAATGGATGCACTTGACAACAAGACACCCACAAATATTGTGGCAATTAGATATTTTTTCATAGCAACAAACAATTATTGATTAATCATTCGGTCAATTTAAACGGAATTTTTGTCCAATTATTATAATTTCAATTCATTTATTGGCTCAAAACTATATACAACACTACGGGACCATAAAGAAAAAATCATTCAAAAATCTGTAAAAACATATTTAATTGAGATAGAATACCATTAATATGTTATTTTTGTACTCCCATAAATTATGAAGAGATGAAACTATTGATCGTAGAAGATGAACTTGAATTGCTGAATTCAACTTGTGGATATTTGCAAAAGGAAGATTTTGTATGCGAACCTGCTCCCAACTTTTTTGAAGCCGAGGATAAATTAATCACGTATCAATATGATGTTGTGATCCTGGATATCAATTTACCAGACGGGAATGGGCTGGAACTGCTGAAATTAATTAAGGAAAAAAGCCCGGAAACGGGTGTTCTTATCGTTTCGGCCAAAAATTCTTTGGACGACCGGTTAAAGGGCCTTGATCTCGGTGCCGATGACTACATCACCAAGCCTTTTCATCTGGCCGAACTGAATTCAAGAATCAATTCGTTGTTGCGGCGAAGAAAGTTCAAAGGCAGCACAAACATTATTTTCAATGAAATTGAGCTTGATCCGGATGCGAAAAGTGCCATTGTCAACGGGGCACTCCTGGACCTCACCAAAAAGGAATATTTTCTTTTACTGTACTTTATTACAAATAAAGGAAGGGTCCTGACCAAAGAAGCCATTGCCGAGCATTTGTGGGGAGACAATATTGACATGGTTGATAATTTTGATTTTATTTACACCCACATGAGGAATCTGCGTAAAAAACTAAAGAAATGCGGTGCTACAGATTATCTTCAGACCATCTATGGTTTGGGATATAAATTTGGAGACTAATCTTGACACAACCACCGACAACATGACATTTTATAAATCAAATTGCTGTGATTGAATCGTTTAACATCCCTGAATCTGGGATTTTAAATTAACTTTTGAGTGAAATTATTCGATAAAACAAGAAAAACCTACCTGATATTCTCTGTCATTATTTTTATTCTGGCCAGTGCCATCATTTATTTCACCCTGATGAAAGTGGTCACCAAGAAGCAGGATGAAAAACTATTATGGGACAAAGAAATCATAGCCAGGAAGATCAAATACGATTACCCGCTTCCAATTTTCGACGTGGAAGATTTTAAGTCAAAAGTTCCTATTAAAGATACCCTTTACTTTAAGGATACCTTAATTTACCAGTTCATCAACAATACGGAAAAGTATGAAATGTACAGGCAACTTACCTCGGTAGAAACACTGCATGGAAAGACTTACAGGATCATTACGAGAAGTTCTCTGGTCAGGAACAAGGATTTTATTCTGGCCATTACGCTTTCGGTAGGTATTGTTGTACTGCTGCTGATCATCACGGTTTATTTTGTCAA